>CAMWMO010000312.1 GCA_947175305.1 uncultured Lachnospiraceae bacterium | reverse complement strand
CTTCCATATATGCCTGTCCCTCCTGCAGCTCTATATGGGAGGTCTCAAGTTCCGACTTATCCTCCTCCAAGGTATCTTGCAGTTCCTGCACCCGCTGCACGGTATCCTCATATTCCGCCAGCAGCTTTCTGTCATAGTCGTAAAGCTCCTCCACATACTTTGCCTTATTGACCATATCTCCCATGTTACCGGCGCCGAAAAACATATGCAGATAGGAAGTCTCTCCCTTCTCATACATAAACTGGATCCGGATCTTCATGGAGGCATACTGCTCATCCTTCTCCGCCACCGCCGCATCATAAGCCACCTGCGTCTCGGCGATCTCTTCCTCTTTCTGGGCAATGGCCTCTTCGATGAGGTTGATATCCGTGATCAGGCTCACCAGCTCCGCATCCATCTCCTCGATCTCCTCACCCACGCCTTCCTGGGCGTCCTGCGCTTCCGTGATCTGCTGGTTGGCTTTGTCAAGCTGGGATTGATTTTTCTTGATATCTTTTTGCAGATCGGAAATAGTGGTAGCCGATATCGGATCTACCACAGAAAGACACAGTATGATTGTTATGATAACATACAGCCGTCTCTTGATCTTTCTCTTCATTTCCGTTTCAGCCGCCAAGGCCGCCTGTTCTCAATCAGTTCTCTTATGGTTACAGTTCACAATTGTTCACCGTTCTCGGGAAGGGAATCACATCGCGGATATTGCTCATACCGGTCAGGTACATCACGCACCGCTCAAAGCCCAGCCCAAAGCCCGCATGTCTGGCAGAACCGTATTTTCTGAGATCCAGATAGAACTGATAATCCTCTTTATTCAGACCCAGTTCCTCCATCCGCTTCTCTAAAAGCGCCAGATCATCCTCTCTCTGGCTGCCGCCAATGATCTCACCGATTCCGGGCACCAGACAATCCATAGCCGCCACCGTTTTGCCGTCCTCATTCAGCTTCATGTAGAAAGCCTTGATCTCCTTGGGATAATCCGTCACGAATACAGGACGTTTAAACTCCTGCTCCGTCAGAAATCTCTCGTGTTCGGTCTGCAGATCGCAGCCCCATTCTACTTTATATTCAAAGTCGTCATTGTGCTTCTTTAAGATCTCGATAGCGTCAGTGTAGGTCACATGGGCAAAGTCAGAATTCAGCACATGGTTTAAGCGCTCGATCAGTCCCTTATCCACAAACTGGTTGAAGAAATTCATCTCTTCCGGCGCATTTTCCAGCACATAGCGGATCACATGCTTTAACATCGCCTCCGCCACCATCATATCATCTGTCAGATCGGCGAATGCCATCTCCGGCTCGATCATCCAGAACTCCGCCGCGTGTCTGGTCGTATTGGAGTTTTCCGCCCGGAAGGTAGGCCCGAATGTATATACGTTCTTAAACGCAAAAGCATACGCTTCCACATTCAGCTGTCCGCTCACTGTCAGATTGGTGGGTTTCCCGAAGAAATCCTGTGAAAAATCCACTTCTCCGTCCTCTGTCATGGGCAGATTTTTTAAATCCATCGTGGTCACCTGAAACATCTCGCCCGCACCCTCGCAGTCGCTTCCCGTAATGAGCGGCGTGTGCACATACACGAAGCCTCTCTCCTGGAAAAAGGTGTGGATTGCATAGGCGATCAAGGACCGTACCCGGAACACTGCCTGAAAGGTATTGGTTCTGGGACGCAGATGGGAAATGGTGCGCAGATACTCAAAGCTGTGTCTCTTTTTCTGTAAGGGATAGTCCGCCGTGGAGACGCCTTCCACAATGATCTCCTCCGCCTGCATCTCAAACTTCTGCTTCGCCTGGGGCGTCGCTACGATCTTGCCTCTCGCCACGATCGCAGACCCCACATTTAGCTTGGAAATGGCCTCAAAATTGGAGAGTCTGTCCGCATACACGACCTGCAGCGGTTCAAAAAAAGTACCATCGTTGAGCACGATGAAGCCAAAAGTCTTGGAATCCCTAATGCTTCTGACCCAGCCGCCCACAGTCACTTCCCTGTCGATATAGCTTTCACTGTCCCGATATAGATCTTTGATATCTGTCAAATCCATCCTGCTATTCCTCCATTAATCATTATATATTTATTCTCAGAAACCAGTACACGAAAACATTCCAGAAAGAATTACGGAGTAATTCTTTGGTCGCAGGATGCTGATCCTGCGACGGTTATTCTGCTGCCGGCGACGTCCCCTGAATATTCCCGTTCTCCTTCAGAAAAGCCACCACTTTTTTCCGCATCATATCCTCTTTGATGGACTCCTTATCTACATTCTCTTTCAACTCTTCCTCAGAGGTATAGCCATACACCGTCATGATCGAAGAAATCTCCTCCTCGACTTCCTCCTCGGTGGGATTAAGGCCCTCATTGTCGGCAATTGCCTGATACATGATATACCGCTTCGCCATCTGCACGCCCTCCTCTTTAAAAGCAGCGCGATAGGCATCCTCGTCCATCCCCTGATAAAGCATGTACTGTGCCAGTGTCATTCCATAGGAAGCAGCTCTGGAGCTCACGTTGTTCTCAATACTCTGGGTAAAGCGATCCACCAGCTCTTCCGGCGGATCCTGAAAGGTGCTGTCGTTCATGATCGTGGACGCCAGCGTTGTCTCAATCTCGTTCTCGTAAGTACTCAGAGCCGACTGATAGTAGAGATTGTAGACCCAGTCCTTGAGCTCCGCCACCGTCTGGCACTGCCCCACATTGTATCCTTCTTCACTCAACTGCTGCACCAGTTCATCCGTAAGCTCCGGATATTGCTTCTCGCTGATGCTGTTGACCGTCACCTCAAACACCACGGGTTGTCCTGCCAGATCCGGATTGGTATAAGGATCCGGAAAAGTAAGGTTGAGACTCACCTGCTCCCCAATCTCGACACCGATCAGCCCTGACTCGAAGCCGTCGATAAACTGCCCGGAGCCAATAGTCAGATCAAAATCGGCTCCCGTGCCGCCCTCAAAGGCCACACCGTCGTGATACCCCACAAAATCAATATTCGCAATGTCCCCTTCCTGAACAGGTCGGCCTGTCACAGGCGTTGTCTCTGCCTTGGGTTCCAGAAAATTGCTGTTGATATAGCCCTCCACATAGTCATCTGTTATTTCCATCATGTCCGCTGACGCCTCAAGGCCCATGTAATTTCCCAGCGTTACATATTTCTCCGCCTTAATGTCTTTTAAATACTCTTTACTGCCGCAGGCAGTCAGAAACAGCGATGAGACAAACACCGCCGCCACCGCACAAACTTTTCTTTTCATATCTCCTCGTATCACTCCTTAATATCTGTTTCAAAGCCGCTAATTTTTTCTTTTACGGCTCTTACATCTTACCACACGTATCCCTGATTTGTCCACATCTACAAACAGCCGCCGTCTGATGGCGGTAATATTTATTCCCGCTTATATCATATAGAAA
>CAMWMO010000311.1 GCA_947175305.1 uncultured Lachnospiraceae bacterium | reverse complement strand
TCATTACCGTGGACGGTTCGGTGGATATCACGCTGGAAAAAGGGCTGTTTACAAAACGATCCGATTTCTTCGAGGAGGTCTACAGCATACGTCCGGTGATCCGCCAGCGCGGATGACGCAGAGATTATATAATAACTAATGTAATTTAAAGGAGATCTTGGAAGCTATGGCACAGGAGATGGATCTTTCCAGAGACGAATATTATACCAACAGGGAACTGAGCTGGCTGCTCTTTAATGAGAGAGTGCTCGCGGAGGCGAAGGATAAGCAGATTCCCCTGTTTGAACGGATAAAGTTCTTAAGCATTACCGCATCTAATTTAGACGAGTTTTTTATGGTGCGGGTGGCGTCCTTAAAGGATATGGTAAATGCGGGCTATAAAAAGCGGGATATTGCGGGTATGACCGCATCGGAACAGCTTGCGCAGGTGAACGAAAAGACACACCAGCTGGTGAACCAGCAGTATAATACCTACAACCGTTCCCTGTTGCCGCAGCTTTCGGCAAACGGGCTGCATCTGGTCTCTCATCATGAGGATCTGACGAAGGAAGAAGGGGCTTATGTGGACAGCTATTTTACGGATAATGTCTATCCGGTACTGACGCCGATGGCGGTGGATTCTTCCAGGCCCTTTCCGCTGATCCGCAATAAATCCCTGAATCTGGGCGCTCTGGTGACGAAAAAGAACGGCGACGGAGAACTGGAATTTGCCACGGTGCAGGTGCCCAGCGTTCTCTCCCGCCTGGTGGAGCTTCCCTCGAAGGCGGACAGGAAACTGATCCTTCTGGAGGAAGTGATCGAGCGCAATATCCATAAGCTGTTTTTAAACTACGATATTGTCTGCACCTTCCCCTTTCGGATCATGCGCAATGCGGATCTGTCCATCGAGGAGGAAGAGGCGGAGGATCTTTTACAGGAGATCGAGAAGCAGTTAAAGAAGAGACAGTGGGGACAGGTGATCCGTCTGGAGGTGGAGGATGGAATCGACAGCCGGCTTCTGAAGCT
Source organism: uncultured Lachnospiraceae bacterium (assembly GCA_947175305.1). Lineage (GTDB taxonomy): Bacteria > Bacillota > Clostridia > Lachnospirales > Lachnospiraceae > UBA3282. The sequence goes on along the minus strand of CAMWMO010000311.1, from coordinate 2,398 downwards.
GATCCGGGAGGAACTGTCCATTCCCAAAGAAGATATCTATGCTATCAACGGACCGCTGGATCTGACCTTTTTGATGAAACTCTATGGCATGGAGGGCTTTGACCACTTGAAGGAGCACAGCTATCTGCCGCCTCAGACCGTACCGGAGCTGCCGGAGGATGCGGATGTGTTTGAGCGGATCCGGGAGGGAGATATTCTCATGCATCACCCCTACCAGAGCTTTGAGCCGGTGGTGCGGTTCATCAGGCAGGCGGCGAGAGATCCGGAGGTTCTGGCGATCAAGCAGACGCTCTACCGGGTCAGCGGCAATTCCCCCATCATCGCGGCGCTGGAGCAGGCGGCGGAGAACGGGAAGCAGGTTTCCGTTCTGGTGGAATTGAAGGCGCGGTTTGACGAGGAAAACAATATCGTCTGGGCAAAGAAGCTGGAGAAGGCGGGCTGCCATGTTATCTATGGCCTGGTGGGGCTTAAGACCCACAGTAAAATAACACTTGTTGTCAGAAGAGAAGAGAACGGGATCCGCCGCTATGTCCATTTGGGCACCGGCAATTACAATGACTCTACAGCGAAGCTCTATACGGATGTGGGATACTTTACCTGCTCAGAGATGATCGGAGAGGATGCCACCGCGGTCTTTAACATGCTTTCCGGTTACTCGGAGCCCAGAAGCTGGAATCGCCTTTCTCTGGCGCCTTACTGGCTCAAAGATCGGTTCCTGCATCTGATCGGCAGAGAGAAGGAGCACGCTGAGGCGGGGCGGCCTGCCAGGATCATTGCCAAGATGAACGCGCTTTGCGATAAGGATGTGATAGAGGCGCTCTACGCTGCCAGCGCAGCGGGTGTGAAGATCGATCTGATCATTCGCGGTATCTGCTGTCTGCGGACGGGGATACCGAATGTCAGCGAGAATATCACGGTTCGTTCTATCGTGGGAAATTATCTGGAGCACGCCAGGATCTTTTATTTTGAAAATGACGGTAAGCCGGAATACTACTGTGCCAGCGCGGACTGGATGCCCAGAAATCTGGAGCGAAGGGTAGAGATTCTTTTTCCTATTGAGAAGACGCCTTTACAGGAGAAGCTCTGGCATATCCTGCAGAGCCAGTTAAGGGATACGGTGAAAGCGTCGATTTTGCAGCCTGACGGCAGCTATGCCAAGGTGGATAAGCGGGGAAAGGAAGTGTACAATGCGCAGCTTTCCTTCTGTGAAGAGGCGAAAGCAGCGGCGAAGGAAAAGAGCGGGAAAGGGCACAAACGGGTCTTTATCCCGAAGGTACACCATAACGAATAGAAAGGAAACAGTCTGATGAAAATATATCTGGCCTCGGCGTCGCCCAGGCGGAAGGATCTGTTAAAGCAGGTGGGAATCTCCTTTCGCGTCATGCCCAGTACGGTGGAGGAGAAGATCACGAAGGAGAAGCCTGACGAGGTGGTAGAGGAGCTGTCCTATCAGAAAGCGGTGGATGTCTGCGGCAGACTGATGGCGGAGAAGCAGGAGGATTTCGTAGTGATCGGGGCGGACACGGTGGTGTCTGCCTGGGGGAAGATTCTGGGAAAACCTGCGGACAAGGAAGATGCGGTTCGGATGCTGAAGGATCTGCAAGGCGTAAGCCATCAGGTCTATACGGGCGTCACCATCGCCTGGAAAAATCAGGATATTTCACCCATGTATGCCACCTTCTCAGAGTGTACGGATGTGACCATGTACACCATGACGGAGGAGGAGATCAGGCGGTACGTGGACAGCGGAGAGCCTATGGACAAGGCGGGTGCCTACGCGATCCAGGGACTGTGTGCGGCGCATATTCAGGGAATCTGCGGAGATTATAACAATGTGGTGGGACTGCCGGTGGGGCGGCTTTGTCAAGAGCTAAAGAAGCGGGGGCTGCTGTAGGAAGTTTGCAGACAGCGGAGCAAAGACATTAGTTATGTAAACTGCATTTTCGATAAGGAGGAAGCACTATGTTTGATGAGAAAGTATTGCAATGTTTTTTAGACAATCAGTTACAGCTCTATCCGGAGAAGGTAGCGGAGACACCGGAGGAGGCAGAGGATTTTCTGGAAGAGTGTATGGCGGTTGTCGTGGATTCTGTCCGAGAGGTATGGGAATTTTTTGAGGAGGAAGGCGTCGATATGGAGGGCGCCGATGAGGAGGAAATCCTGGAGGCGGAAGAGGTGTTTGCCGTGGGAGACGGCAGATACCTGATCGTAGAAGTGTAAGAACGAGTGTTATTTAAAGGAGCAATAATTTACTTAGCGTATCGGCGAGCCCATGATGATCGTTGTCCAGATCCGTGACAATATCAGCGTGGGCTTTTACATTGTCCGTGGCATTGCGCATGGCGATGCCGCAGCCGGCAGCTTCCAGCATGGAGATATCATTGTCTGCGTCTCCGAC
>CAMWMO010000310.1 GCA_947175305.1 uncultured Lachnospiraceae bacterium | reverse complement strand
ATTATTACCTTCTGGGAAACCAGTCCTCTGTAAATGAGGCGCTGGGCACGGACTCTTCCAGCTATGCGCTGCGTCTGGTCCGTGGATTCAATAAGGGTACGGGAATGATGATTATCGACATCAGCAAGAGCGCTGTTGTAGACACCTTATCTTCCATTGACACCGGAGAAGGCGGCTATACCGCTTTCATTACCTTTGACGGCACGGAATTATATCCGGACGGCACTTCTTCTGTTTCCGACAATGTTTTTACCGAAACGGAATTTTATCAGGCAGCGCTCGCATCGGAAGAAGAAACCGGTGAAAAATATGTGGAATGGCAGGGAGAAACTTATTTGTTCCTCTACTCTCTCCTGCCGTTCAACAATGCCATGATCTGCACATTGATCCCCAGATCCACGATCATTGCACAGGTATCCGGTATCCAAACGCTTACGATCCTTATTGTGATCATTGCCATATTGATCGCTTCTCTGCTTGGCAGCCTTATGTCCGGGCATATCAACAAAAATATTTACCTGATCTTTCACCAGCTGCAAAAAATTTCAGACGGTGATCTGACCGACCAGCTCAATGTGAAAGCAAAGGATGAGTTCAAGCTTCTGGCGGAAGGCGTGAACGGCATGATCCTCAGTATGAAGGATCTGATCACGAATATCACTGCGGCAAGCAACGCTCTGACCCATTCCGCGCAGCAGGTATCCTCTTCCGCAGAAACCTTTGTGGAAACCTCCAAGGATATTCAGAATGCCATTTCCGATATTGAATCCGGCGCATCACATCTGGATACAAATTCCGCAGACTGTATGTCGCAGATGGATACCTTATCCGGCAGAATACAGGATGTTACCGCAGGCACCGAAAAGATTAGCGCTTTAACCGACTCTACGGGCGCCTCCATAGAAGAAGGCATCATTTCTATGCAAAACTTAACAGAAAGCGCCAAGAAGACGGCTGAGATGACTATGAATGTTATTTCGGCGATTGAAGTCCTGTCTGAGAAATCGCGTTCGATCGGACAGATCATAGAGAGCATTGACAATATTGCCGAAGAAACAAACCTGCTTTCCTTAAATGCGTCTATTGAAGCTGCAAGAGCCGGCGACGGCGGGCGAGGCTTTGCAGTCGTTGCGGAACAGATTCGGAAACTGGCAGAGCAATCCAGCAACTCCACCGGGCAGATCCAGCATATTATCGACGATATTATCTATAATACGGAAGAGGTTGTTCAGATCGCGCGGGAAACTTCCGTGACCGTCTCTTCCCAGGAACAAGCAATGCAGGACACTGTCGATTCCTTCCACGATATGGACACACAGATCAAGGCGTTAATGACATCTCTGTCAAATATTACACAGAATGTAGGCAATATGGAAGAAGCAAGAAATGCCACTCTGAACGCTGTGGAAAGTATCTCTTCTGTTTCCGCACAGACGGCGGCCGGTTCCTCCAATGTATATCGCACCGCAACGGCGCAGCAGGAGGCTATTACGACTCTGGAAGACGCGGCAGACAATTTACGTGCAAAGGCGGGGGAATTATCTGCATTATTGAAGCAGTTTACCATTTAGAAATTGAGCTTCGCTCAATAGAAAAAAGCAATAAATGAGGGAGGAAAAATGGACAACAACTACAACAATTACAATCAGCAGCAGGGAAACCCTTATCAGCAGGGCAATCTCTACCAGCAACAGGGCAATCCCTACCAACAGCAAGGGAACCCTTACCAGCAGGGTAACCCCTATCAGCAGCAAGCAAACCCTTACCAACAGGGAAATCCTTATCAGCAGTCAGGCCCCTACATGAATAGCGGTTATGGAAATTACGGTGGTATTGCCGAAGAACCGCAGAAAGCTCCCAACATCTTTCAGCAGTTTGGGCTTTCCTTCATACCACCCCAATACCACAGACTGGCGAAGGTCAAGACCGGAAGCATGATCGGGTTCGTGACGCTTTTGGCTCTGGTCGCAACCATTATTTCATTTATAAATTTTGCGATCAGCTTTGCGGCTCTCGATATAAAGGGCTGGGTAAACGAACTGCCGGATTTTGAGATCACGAATGGCCAACTGTATCTCGATGAGGAGTTCCTGTATGATGAAGACGAAATATTCGTATACGTGACGGAGGATATCGACGATTTTTCTTATGACGATGCCGCCATGCTCATGGACGAAGGCTATGACGATATCTTACTGGTAGGCCGGTACGGACTATCGCTCATGCAAAACGGAGAGTACCAGCAGTTTGATTTCAGCAATGCCACCACGGATATCAGCCGGGACATGCTCGTTGACACATTGGTGCCTATGATCCAAGTCTTTATAATTGTGGGATATATCATCTTCTTTGTGGGAAGAGTTCTCTGGTATTTCCTGTGTGCGGCAATCTATCTTGTATTTGGGCTGATCATTGCCTCCATTATGAAAAAGCAGCTGCCGGCAGAAGCACTGTACAGAACGGCAGTGTATGCTAAGGTATTGATGTTCGTAGTGGCGACAGTTGTGAGTATTATTCCTTTGGATAACTTTTCCATTCCCTTCTATATCCGGGTGGTCATCACTCTGGTATTTATGGGATTTGCCATCGCAAAATTGCCTGATCAGCCTGAATGGAATCAATATTAAAGCACAAAAAGGGAGACCGTCTCAAACGGTCTCCTTCAGCATTCTCTCAATCGAGTGCGTAGGCACTCGCTTTTTTATAGTCTCACATCGAAAGGCAGATACCCTTCGGGCAGCGTTTCCTTCTGAGCCGCCTCCGCAGCAGCTGCCGCCTCTGCAACCTCCTCTGCAGAGAGCTCCGCATTCTCAGGCAGCGCCTCTTCCAGTTCCTCGGTGACCTCTTCCGACATTTCTTCCACGACTTCTTCGATCTTGTCCATGATTTCCTCGAGTTCGCCGCCTTCCTCGATGCCCAGCGCCTCCTCGACCATCTCTTCCAGCCGCTCTTCCGGTGTCTTGGGAGCCATCTTATCGACTGCGTCAGCAATCTGCTCACCGCGCTCTGTGGACTCATCCAGAATATGGAACATCTGCTCGTGATTGTAAGCCGCCTTGATGGACGCGATCTGATCCTCATAGGATTGGAACATCTTTAACTTTTCCGCGATCTCTTCCACACTCCCCGCAGTGACATTTTTCAGATTCTCCTTCTGCTTCTCGAAAAATTCGACCTGCTTTTTTGTCTCCTCCTGCCGCTCCAGCCTGTCCTGCGTGCTCTTTAACATGCCCGCGGAGTTCATTCTCCGCAAGATCCCGCTGGTCTGGTCCCATGATATATTCATAAAGATAACCACCTTTCTTCTCGTTTGACTGTCAACCAATTGCAGTCTGCTTTTGCTTTGGTTATTTTTTATTTCGGAAAAAAACGGGAATTTCTAAAGATGTGTTGTTGCCAATGGGCAGATTTTTG
>CAMWMO010000309.1 GCA_947175305.1 uncultured Lachnospiraceae bacterium | reverse complement strand
GCCGATTACGCCAATAAGACATTTGGTATGTACGGCGGACAGGAGGAGACGGTCACACTGTTGTTTGAAAATCATCTGATCGGCGTGGTGATGGACCGCTTTGGCAAAGAGGCGGCCGTCCGCATCAGGGATGAGGCACATTTTTCCGTCAGAGTCCGGGTAGCGGTCAGCGGACAGTTTTTCGGATGGCTGACAGGGCTGGGAGAGGGAGCTGTGATCACGGCGCCGATATCCGTGCAGGAGGCCTACCGGATTCATTTGGAAAAAACGCTGGCTCAATATGCACAAAATGACTAGACCTTTTTTGGTATTATTTTAAAAGGCTTTTCCCGGATGGGACATTGACATAACTTCATTCTTACCGTATACTAATTCTAAACCGCAATATATTGTGTTGTTATGTCAACTGATACTATATTTTGTGGAAGCGTAGGATAAATAACGGAGGAGAGCATGAGCAGTAAGTTTGAAGCAGGTCAATCGGATGGGGAAGATTACGGTCTGAAATTCCATCCGGACAAAGGCGTGAAGGTGATCAAAAAGGATGGAAGTCTGGAGGCTTTTAATGTCCAGAAGGTCATCGACGCGGTAGGGAAGAGCGCATATCGTGCTCTCACGAAGTTTACTGATGAGGAGAAGCGCCACATCTGCCAGACGGTCATCGATAAGGTGAATGAGCTGGATGAGGAAAAGATTCCGATCCAGGTTATGCACAATATTGTGGAGAGTGCGCTGGAAGATGTGAAGCCGATCGTGGCTAAGAGTTATCGTGATTACCGTAATTACAAGCAGGATTTTGTGCGCATGATGGATGACGTCTATAAGAAGAGCCAGTCGATCATGTATATAGGCGACAAGGAGAACGCTAATACGGACAGTGCCCTTGTCTCCACAAAGCGCAGTCTGATCTTTAATCAGTTTAATAAAGAATTATACCAGAAGTTCTTTATGACGACGGAGGAGATTCAGGCGTGCCGGGATGGCTATATCTATGTTCACGACATGTCTGCCAGAAGAGATACTATGAATTGTTGTCTCTTTAATGTGGCGGAGGTGCTTTCCGGCGGCTTTGAGATGGGCAATATCTGGTATAATGAGCCGAAGACGCTCGACGTGGCATTCGATGTCATAGGAGATATCGTTTTAAGTGCGGCGAGCCAGCAGTATGGCGGCTTTACAGTGCCGGAGGTGGATAAGATCCTTGAGCCCTATGCGGAGAAATCCTACAAGAGAAATGTGGCAAAATATAAGAAGCTTGGCATTGATAAGGAGACCGCGGAGGCGGAAGCTCTGGCGGATGTGAAGAAGGAGTTTGAGCAGGGCTTTCAGGGCTGGGAATACAAATTTAATACGGTGGCCAGCAGCCGGGGCGACTATCCCTTTATCACTGTGACCGCGGGTATCGGTACCGGGCGTTTTGCCAGAATGGCGACCATCATGATGCTCACGGTTCGCCGGAAGGGGCAGGGTAAAAAAGAGTGTAAGAAGCCTGTCCTTTTCCCGAAGATTGTATTTTTATATGATGAAAATCTGCATGGCCCGGGCAAGGAGCTGGAGGATGTGTTTGAGGCGGGCGTCAAGTGCTCCGCTAAGACCATGTATCCCGATTGGCTGAGCCTTACCGGAAAGGGCTATATTGCAAGTATGTATAAACAGTACGGGAAGGTGATCTCTCCCATGGGATGCCGTGCATTCCTGTCTCCTTGGTATGAGCGGGGCGGCATGCATCCGGCGGATGAGGAAGATACCCCCGTCTTTGTAGGCAGATTCAATGTGGGAGCAGTCTCTCTGCATTTGCCCATGATCCTGGCGAAGTCCAGGCAGGAGGGCAAGGATTTTTACGAGGTGCTGGATTACTATCTGAATCTGATCAGACAGCTCCATATCAGGACATACGCATACCTTGGTGAGATGCGCGCGTCCACCAATCCGCTGGCTTACTGCGAAGGCGGGTTCCTGGGCGGTCATCTGCAGCTTCACGATAAGATCAAGCCGATTCTGAAATCCGCTACAGCCAGCTTTGGCATCACTGCATTCAATGAGCTGCAGGAGCTTTATAACGGCAAGTCTCTGGTGGAGGACGGAGCTTTTGCGCTTGAGGTGCTGGAGCATATCAACAATAAGATCACGGAGTATAAGGAGGAGGACGGTCATCTCTATGCCATCTATGGTACGCCGGCGGAGAATCTGTGCGGCCTGCAGGTGAAGCAGTTCAGAGCCAAGTACGGCATTGTAGAAGGCGTCTCCGATAGAGAATATGTATCTAACAGCTTCCATTGTCATGTGACGGAGGATATTACACCCATTGAGAAACAGGATCTGGAATATCGTTTCTGGGAGATGGCAAACGGCGGTAAGATCCAGTATGTGAAATATCCGATCGATTACAATATCGATGCGATCAAGACTCTGATCCGCAGAGCGATGGATATGGGATTTTATGAGGGTGTGAATCTGTCTCTGGCTTACTGTGACGACTGCGGACATCAGGAGCTTGAGATGGATGTCTGTCCGATCTGCGGCAGCCGCAATCTGACGAAGATCGACCGTATGAACGGTTATCTGGCGTATTCCCGCGTGCATGGCGATACACGCCTGAGCGAGGCCAAGATGGCGGAGATCGCGGAGAGAAAAAGCATGTGAAAACAGCGAGTCAGAAATATGACACTCCTGTTTACAGGAAGTGTCATGTTTATGACGAGCGTACATCATGAGCGAAGGCGAAGCCGTAGCGAATGAGGCTCTGCATGAAGTGCAGAGGTTTTCACATGGAAGGATGGGAAAATATGAGATACCACAATATAACAAAAGACGATATGTTAAACGGCGATGGCCTGCGGGTGGTGCTGTGGCTTGCAGGCTGTTCTCACTGTTGTAAGGAATGTCATAATCCCATTACCTGGGATCCGGACGGCGGCCTTCCTTTTGATGAGAAAGCGAAACAGGAAATCTTTACACAGTTGGAAAAACCTTATATCAGTGGTATCACCTTTTCCGGGGGTGATCCGCTTCACTCGGCGAACCGCCTGGACGTGAGGAGCCTGATGGAGGAGATCAAAAGGAACTATCCGGATAAGACGATCTGGCTCTATACCGGCGACAGCTGGGAGGATATCCTGCATTATCCTATGATGAAATATGTGGATGTGCTGGTGGATGGCGAATTTCAGATTGCCTTAAAGGATGCAAAGCTTCTCTGGAAGGGGAGTAAGAACCAGAGGGTGATCGATGTACAAAAGAGCCTGAAGCAGACAGACCCTGCGATCCCGATTCTTTACAGTGCGGATTATGCATGATGGGAAGGAATACCGATGAAGACGATCAAGATCAAATATTTTACGGATAAAATAGAGAAGCTTACCTATATTGACGGGAAGTCAGACTGGATCGATCTGCGGGCGGCTGAGGATGTGGTCT
>CAMWMO010000308.1 GCA_947175305.1 uncultured Lachnospiraceae bacterium | reverse complement strand
CTCCATGGCCTTATGCACATCAAGCCCTTCAATGACAATATTCGTACTCGTCTGTCCCATGCCCCCCTCTTTGGAGGTCTGACGGGCAACTCCATTGGGCTTTTTCTTATGCTTCTCAATCTTTTCCGGTGGCAGCCATTTGCGCAGTTTGGAAACAATAACTCTCATCTCGATGGGCTTCGTCACAAAATCGTTCATACCCTCGCTGATAAACATCTCCGCGGTTCCCTCTACCGCATTGGCTGTCAGAGCGATGATCGGCACCTGCCCGTTATCTCCGAGCATACGCCTGATCACTCTGGTCGTCTCCACACCGTCCATGTCCGGCATCATATGATCCATAAAGATAATGTCATAGCGCTTATCATTCACTTTCGTAACCGCTTCTTTACCGCTCAATGCCGTATCCAGCTTCATCTGCAGTGGATTCAGCAGCCCCTTCACCACCGTCAGATTGATGGCGTTATCATCCACCACCAGAATCTCCGCCGTAGGAGCCGTAAAATCAAAATCCTCAGGTTCCGTCAAGGTAAACGCCGCATTGTCTTCTCTCCCATTAAAAATATTGGCCAGCCCCAGAATATAAAGAGGCTTCTTAACCACTCGAAGATTCGGAAGGTCATAGGACCGCACCGACCGATAATTCGTCAAAACCACGCCGCAAACATCCGGATGCAGTTTCAGAAAATACTGTACCCCCTCGGTAAACATAGGCTGTTCTACAAAAAGATACTCTATATGTTCTTCCACTATGCGGTTCAGGAGCTCTTCCGATTCCAATCTGTCATAGGAAACGCCGAGTTTATCCATATCCCCCGCCAGCTCATTCGCAATATAATCGTTCTTGATCAGCCCCATCGCCGATACCTTTTTCTCCAACTTTTCGACAGAATGTGCGCTGTTTGTTACCTTCTGGGGAATGACAAAAGAGAACGTACTGCCCTTACCGTATTCGCTGGACACATGAATCTTTCCCTCCATCAGGGACACCAACTGCTTACAGATAGCCAATCCTAAACCTGTACCCTCAACATTCCGGTTTCGCTTACTGTCAAGCTGTTGGAATGACTGAAAAAGTTTGCTCATATCGCTCTCTTTGATGCCGCTTCCCGTATCGGTAATCGCGACACTGAGTTCTATCATATCCTCCGCTATCTGGTGAAAATCAATTTTCACATTAACATTTCCTGCTTTGGTAAACTTGACGGCATTGTTTGCAATATTCACCATAACCTGCTTGATTCGAATATTATCCCCGTAAAGTTCCATTGGCAGATTCGGATTGACATCTACCGTCAGTTCCAGATCTTTGCTGCCGATGCGCGTCATAATAATATTCGATACATCGTTGATCATGGACATGGGCTCATATTCCACATCACTGATATCCATCATTCCTGACTCAATTTTGGAAAAGTCCAGAATATCATTGATAATCGTCAAAAGCGTCTGTCCCGAGGATTTGATCTGTCCGACATACTCCTTAGCCGTAGGAGACAGATCCTCCCGGAGTACCATCTCCGCCATACCGATCACCGCATTCATGGGCGTGCGGATCTCGTGACTCATATTCGCCAGAAAATCAGATTTCATGTTAGAGCTTTTCTTCAGCTCCATATTTTTCAGACTTATCTCATACTTACTGTAAGCAACATCGGACAGGATATTTGCGATGGTATAAAGAGCATTTGACACTTTCTTGATAGACTGCTCATCTACGATCCGGATATCCTGTGCGGCACGAATCAACCCCTCCGGATCCGTACCGATCTCCTCCGCCACCCTCCGCAGTTTTTTCTCCTCAAGCGGTTTGGTCGTTACCTGACCACATATAAAGCACCCCACCATACGTCCGTGTGCCATGACCGGAGAAACGAAGCGCAACAGTCCCGTATGGCAATGATAGATACAGGAGACACCGGCTTTTCCGGCCTTTTCCGCACCCATTCTGTCACACTCCTCACATCGTTTTCCCCCTATTTCCGTATTTCTGACATGATTCATGCAAAAATCCGAAAATCCGGAAGGCCTGGTCAGAATATTACCCCTCGCATCCGTAATCATAGACGCAATACCCGCTATATCCGAAAAAGCATCTTGTATCTTCTGCAAGGATTCCACGTCTATCAGGTCGGTTAAATTAAATTCATCTTCAATGATCGCCATAGTTCCCTCCCTCTGCAAAAGCGCTGCTCTGTCAGCCTAAAACACCTTTGATGGTAGAAGACAGCTTTCCCATATCGATGGGCTTCGTGAGATACCCCTGCGGTTTCATCGTAAGCACTTCCATGATCTTCTGCCTGTCCGTCACTCCCGTAAGGAATACAACCGGCAAATTGCTGGTGTTCGGATTTTGCCGAATCTTTGCCAAAACAGCTGCGCCGTTCTCCACCGGCATCTCATAATCCAGAAGCACCATATCCGTCCTTTTCGTCTCCAGGAACTTGAGCGCGATCTTTCCGCTGATAGCCGTCGCCACGTCATAGCGCTCCGCCAGATACCCCTTTAAGAGTTTCAATACGCTGCTGTCATCGTCCACGATCAGGATATGTTTCTTTCTCGCCGCCTCTTTTTCCCGCGCCTTCTCTTTCTCTTCCTCTTTCGCGATCTGAGCAAGAAGCTCCTCCGCTACACGCATGACATCCTCGGTCTTCAGTGCGCTCTCCGTCACCGTCACGGAACGTTTCTCCTGTCCGCCTTCCGGCCTCTTCTCTTTCAAAATCTTGAGAATGCCCTCCTCCAACTTCTGACTGGTAATAGGTCTGTGAAAAACAGTCACCTCCAGCATAGGCGCAATACGCTCAAACTCGCTGCAGTCATCATCGTCTCCCACGACCACGATCGGAATCCTTTCCTTGGCAAGCTTGGTCTCAACGTTGACAAATCGTTTCAGATCATCCGGATGTTCCCCGTGCAGGCAATAAATCAATGCATCCGGATGTATGTATTTTACATGATTCATGATGTCATCATAACGGTCCGAAGTGCTGAAACACTCGAAACTCATATCCATATAAGTGAAAAACTCATTGATGACCATCTTGTTGTTCCCCATAAGCAAAACTTTGTATTTCATACTCTGTTCTCCTTCATTGTGTTTTGATTTGTGGTACTCTCGCGTATAAGTATATCAGATTTCCGCTTTCCCTGCACTGTTATTTTTACCGACTCTCCATCCTGAGCAGCTTTTCCTTTACGGCCAGACCACCGGCGAAGCCCGTCAGACTTCCATCCGCTCCGATCACCCGATGACAGGGAATCATGAGAGAGATCGGATTGTGCCCCACCGCACCGCCGACAGCCCGCGCCGCCATTCGTGATACACCTCTCTGTTTCGCCATTTCCCGAGCGATCTCCCCGTAAGTCATTGTCTTTCCATAAGGAATCGTAAGCAGTATCTCCCAGACAGCTTTCCGAAAG
>CAMWMO010000307.1 GCA_947175305.1 uncultured Lachnospiraceae bacterium | reverse complement strand
AAAATAATTGTAAAAGAAAGTAGACAAGAAGTGAAAAATTTAGTAAAATCGTATAGAAAGGATATTTTTGCAGACTAGTGTAAAAGTGGGTGTGTACATATGGATATAGCTTCGTTAATTGGTCTTATTGCTTGTTTTGTGTTGATGATATTTGGCATGGTGTACGGCAAGAGTTTCTCCATGGTGTTCAGGTTCTTGGATGCACCGTCGGCGCTGGTTACCTTTGGCGGTTCCTTCATGTGTATCTTTGCGAGTTATACGATACCAGAGTTCGTTGCCGGCCTCAAGAGTATGGGACTGATCTTTAAGACCTCCACCATGAATGTGCCGGAGATCATTCAGAAGATCATAGATCTCTCTAACGTAGCGCGTAAGGAAGGTCTTCTCTCTCTGGAGGAGGCTGCCGGAGATATTGACGACGATTTCCTGAAGAAGGGCATCCTTCTTATTGTCGATGGTACGGATCCGGAGCTTGTGCGCGCCATCATGGAAACAGAACTTGTAAGTGTGGAGGGGAGACATAAGGATAAGATCGGTTTTTGGGAGAACATTGCCGCTATGGGTCCTGCCTGGGGCATGATCGGTACCCTGATCGGTCTGATTAACATGTTGGCCGACCTGTCGGATTTCGCATCCATCGGACCGAACATGGCGGTCGCACTGGTAACCACCTTCTACGGTTCGCTGTTGGCGAACTGGATCTGTGCACCGGTTTCAACTAAACTTAAGAATAAAAACGCAGAAGAGATGATGATGAAGGAGATCGAGATCGAGGGTCTGCTTTCCATTCAGGCAGGTGAGAACCCTCGTGTTATAGAGGAGAAGCTGAAGTCCTTCCTGGCTCCTGCAGACAGAACGGCTTCCAGCGATGCGGGCGGAGGTGAGGCAGATGGCTAAGAAGAAAGAAGAAGAAGCCCCTAAAGGCTCGCCGGCGTGGATGGCCACCTTCTCAGACTTGATGAATCTGCTTCTCTGCTTTTTCGTTTTGCTCTTTTCCATGTCATCGATTGATCAGGTGAAGCAGGAAAAGGTTGCCGCATCCTTTAATCAGATGTTTTCCGTTTTTGATGGGGGAGCACAGGCGATCGGGGACGGTATGCTGATCAGTAACGGCGTCAGCCAGCTCAATGAGCTGGATGAGTTTATAAACAGCACGGGCCGGCTGGACGATGGCTCGGTGGTCTCCGAGGATGTGGCGAACAATGACAGCACGGCGGCTGCGCAGGAGGTTTTGGAAGAGGCGCAGATGGAGGAATCCGAAGCGCTTGCCGAGGCAGTCGAGGAGGCTTTGGAAGAGACTGATATGGAGGACGAGGTGGAGGTGCAGTTCACCGCTCAGTATGTCCAGCTTACGTTGAAAGGTGCGCTGCTTTTCGATTCGGGAAGCGTTCTATTAAAGGACGAGGCGAAGCCGGTGCTGGATCAGGTGGGATTGATCCTGGAGCGGTACGCGGAAGGAACCATCGAGATAGAAGGACACACGGACAATGTGCCCATGTCGGGAGCGAAATACTCCAACAACGATGAACTCAGTTCCGGACGTGCTCTGTCTGTGTTTGATTATATTCTCTCGGTCACGAATCTGAATCCGGCAACCATCAAGCATGCCGGCAGAGGGGAGTACATGCCGGTGGCGGATAACAGCACGCCGGAGGGGAGAATGAAGAACAGAAGAGTGGAGATTAAAATATACAATTCACTGAGTTCATATTAGAAATAGTAACATAAGTGTAGAAGGAGAAAACTAAGGCTATGAAGAAGAATCTGATTTCCGTAATTATTCTGGCGTTGTTGATCGTGAACATTGTATTGACAGCCATAATGATGTTCAGCGTAACAGGCGCTTCCAAGAAGACTGCCGCACTGGTGGATGATATCGCCACGGTGCTGGATCTGGAACTGGCGAGCAAGGAGGGGCAGCCGGCCGTTGCCATGACGGATACCGAGACCTATTCTATCGACAGTATGACGGTGCCGTTAAAAAAGAGTGAGGGAGAAGATAAGGATCATTACTGTGTCGTTTCTATTACTCTTTCCATCAACACAAAGGCTGAGGGTTATAAGGAGTATGGCTCGGCCGAAAGTCTGGCAGCCACGGAGGGCTTGATCAAGGATGAGGTCAACGGTGTCTTTGCCCAGTATACGTTGGAGGAAGCGAGAGATAATCAGGAACAGATCAAGAAGGAGATTCTTGAGCGAGTACAGAGAATGTTTGATTCTAGATTTATTTACAACGTCTCCTTCTCTGACATCATGTTTGGATAGTACTTAGACTGAAAACGACCGCAGGAGGTGAAGTTTCGTGGGTGAGGTACTATCACAGAGCGAGATTGATAATCTGCTGGCCGCTCTCAGCAGCGGCGAGATAGATGCAGATGAGATGAATGGCACCGATGAGAAGCAGGTAAAGGATTACGATTTTAAACGTCCTACAAAGTTCTCTAAAGAACACCTGCGAACATTGGAAATCATATTTGAGCATTACGGACGGCTGCTCTCCACGAGCATGCCGGTTTATCTGAGAAAAAGCGTACAGGTAGCGGTGACCAGCTCCGAGACAGTTATCTTTTCGGAGTTCAGCAACTCTCTTTCCAACCCGGTAATTCTGGGCATTGTGGATTTTCAGCCTCTGGGCGGTACGATCCTGATAGAGCTGGCGTCCCAGCTTGGGTATGCAATGATAGACAGGATGCTGGGCGGCGCGGGTGATCCGCTGGAGAAGAGCAGAGAGTTCACCGAGATCGAGATGACGATCATAGAGAAAATGATGGTAGTGTTTATGCAGCTGATGCGAGAACCGTGGAAGAATGTGGTGGATATCAACCCCATGATGGAACGGATCGAGACCAACTCTCAGTTCGCACAGATCATTGCGCCGAACGATATGATCGCAATCGTCACCCTGAATATAAAGATCGGTGACGTGGAAGGATTTATGAATGTATGTCTCCCCTTCTTCACGTTGGAGAGCGTCATGGATAAGCTCAATACGAAGTTCTGGTACGCCAATATGCAGGAGCAGAGCAACGAGAATTTCGAGGAATATATCGAGGCTCTCATCAAGCGCGTAAATGTTCCGGTCAAGGCAGTGCTGGGTCAGACGAGTATATCCGTTACCGACTTTGTAAATCTGCAGGTCGGCGATATCATACGACTAGATACCGAGGTAGAACAGGATCTCACGGTGTATGTGGGTAATATCAGAAAGTTCACGGCACTTCCGGGCACAAGCAGAGACAAGAATTCTGTGAGAGTCACTTCGGTGATCAGAGAGGGGGAATAGAAGCATGGATGGAATGTTATCACAAGATGAAATAAATGCCCTGTTAAACGGCTCGGATGAGCCGGCTGATGACACTGCGGCGGAAGGTAATGCCGGTGCGTTTGACGGTCCGGATGCGGATGATTCGCTCCTGTCAGAAAGCGAG
>CAMWMO010000306.1 GCA_947175305.1 uncultured Lachnospiraceae bacterium | reverse complement strand
TGGTAGAGATGACCGGGATAGCCCTCGTGTGCCAGTGTGGTGAAGAGCGCAAGATCATCCTGTGTATCCCGGGCGTTTAAACAGATCAGATTTTCGCAGATGTTGTCGATGGGCGGCGTCATATAAAAGGCCGGTGCACTGTAGGCTTCCAGACTGGCATCCACGTATTTTATAGTGGAGTGAATGGGCGCATCATCCCGGGCCACAGGAATGGGAGGATACTCTACGCCGATCATCTCCTGCAGATTACTCAGGATCTCATCGGGAGTCATTTCCGGTAAGAGAGCGGGCGATTCCAGGATCGTTTCCTGCAAGGCCGGATTGCGGGTAAGAAGCGTCACCAGCGACTCATATTGAAATCGCAGGTCCTCGGCAAGAAGGTGTTTGATCTCCGAGATATCGCGGTAGGAGCCGGTGCGCAGCCGGAGCAGAGCCAGATAGTATTCCCGGCCGTTTTCCAGATGGGCCAGTCCCAGGGTTTCCGTTTCCTGTCCTTTGAGCAGAGTCAGCGCATCTGCAAGGCGGTCATACGCTGGAATGACCAATGTAGTCAACAAGCGATCATGTTCGGCTTCGTAAGCCGCTGCATCATTTTCGGTAAGAATCTTTTGGTCCACCAGGATTTGCAAACGTTCCCGGAAGGTGGTAAGCAGAAAATGGCTGCCATCTGCAAAGGCGTTGGGATCCATAAGAGCCGTGCACTGTTCGATCACCTTATCTGCAGTCCGGTCGGACATAAACAGACCGGCGGCGGCTTTCTCCTGCTCGTAGAGAATGAGACCGTCAAAATAAGCGGGTATCTGCGTGAGGATATTCAAATAGTTTTCGACGTCCGATCTGTCGTCCAGACGGTATTCTGCAAACAGGAGCGGAAGCTCTGAGGGAATGCCGGAGGAAGGAGAGAGGGGCTCTGCAAAATAGGGATGGGCGGCTGTGGCGGCCGCGACTGCCAGATAGCTGTCCAAAAGCTCGTAGAGCCGGCGGTTCTTCTCGTTCAGAGCCGAGGGGTCTATGGCAGCCAGAGCATCTCTTGCCTGCGTGACTTCGTAGATCTCATTGGCAGCCTCTCCGGCCTGATATACAGGAAGAGTGAGAGTGGCTTCGTCGATGCCATAGGCGGCGGGGTTATCTATAGTGTAGTGAAAATGGATAGGGTTCGCCTGTACCTCGTTTAAGAAAAGTTGATCGGCAAAGGCATTAAACCGCGCATCCTGATGAGTGCGGTTGTAAAGAAACAGTGTGAGGATGCTTACCAGGGTGAACAGACTAAGAGCGATCGCCCATTGTCTGGGGGAGAGAGATCGTTTCAAGGAAACACCTGCATAGAAAAGATTTATATTACTATATGAAGGGGACGCATAAATAATGACCGGATCAAAAAACGATCCGGTCACGTCCGCTTTCTTTGCCGAGATATAGTTTTTCGTCTGCTTCTTTCAGAACCGTTGTAATGTCGCTGTGGAAATCGTACTCTACCAGTCCGAAGGTCAGCGTGATCGAAAAGCTTTCCGCACCGCCGTCGAAGGAGACTGTCTTGAGCTTCTGCCGAAAGTTCTCCAACGCTGTGCCTGCCTCATCGCCGTTCATGCGAGGGAAGATCAGAAGGAATTCTTCGCCGCCCCAGCGGGAGATAAAGGTATCGGGAGGCAGATTTTTCCGAAAGTTATCGGCAACTGTTTTTAGGACCTCGTCGCCTACATCGTGGCCGTAAGTATCGTTGACCCGTTTAAAGAAGTCGATATCGCACAGGCAGATGCTGATCTGTTCACTGGAATCGGCCAGAAGCTTTTCCAGATATTCTATGGTGCGGCGACGGTTGTATAAACCGGTCAGGGTATCTGTGTTGGCCTGCTTCATCAGCTTCCTGTTATATTCGATTAGCTTGCCTTCCATCTCCTGTGTGCTGCTGCTAAAGAGATAGGCAATCAACGCCAGACACCAGAAGATAAAGAAGGAGTTTACGGTCTGCATGGCATTAGCCACACGGATGTCGAGGGCAATGACCGGACTGTGGGGCTGGCAGTAAAAATACAAAAGGAGCCTCAATAAAAAAAGGAGGATCACATAGGTGATCTTGGCCTTTTCGTGCTTGTATTTACAAAAGAAAACAAAAACCACAAGCACCACCAAAAAATGTTGAATGCCAATATTCCAGCCAAAGTAATATACATTTAATATTGTCCAAAAGAGAACGCTGACATTCATGGCGCAGTACGACATAAATGTACTACAGTTATAGGAGAACACAAAAATCGCCAGAAATAAGATCAGGGACAGAACAGAGAGAACCATCGCGCCGATATGTGCTGTGAAGGAAACCAAGACACAGTTCACCAGAGAATGCATGATCAGAGAGAGTGTCAAAAACCTGACCACGGCGATCAGCCTGGCGGACTCATTCTGGTTTCCGGTATCCCGGCATATGTTGTTGTAAATATTGGCTAAAAATGAACTTTCTTTCATTTGAGCTCTTTCATAAATAATTAATATTGTCGCCTTATGTACAAAAAGGATATATACACAGCATATCATACACCCTTAGGAGGATTATTGCAATTAAACATTTTATTTTATTTTTCACGAAAAGTTGGTAAGATAGAAGACAAAGGAGAAACAGTATGCAGTCGGAAAAAGTGAAATATTCTATTAAATATAAGTTGATTTTGCTTTCGGTGGTAGTGGCGGTTCCTCTTATTATAATGGTTCTCTATCTGATCTATGCGCTGCGTAGCTACAGCAACGCTTATGACGCGATCGTAGATAATATGACGGTGGCAAATAATTATAATCTGAATTTTAAAGAGGAGATGGATGAGAGTCTTTATAAGCTGGTGGTGGGTTTTGTCACCTTCGACACGGTGGGAGATGACGAAACGCTGGTGGACCCTTATGTGCTTTTGGACGAGCTGAGAAGTGAGTTTTATAATCTGATGCGTATTACCACGGACGATGAGAGCCGTGCCCGACTACAGATTCTCCTGCGCAATATTGATACGCTGCAGGACCGGGTGGATGACATACGGACGAATCTGGAAACAGATGTCAGCTATGATACGAATATCGATATGCTTGACAATAACATATATATTTTGACCGAGTTGATTCAGGATAATATCCAGTCTTACATATATTATCAGACGAAGAGCATGGAGCATCTGACGAATCAGCTAAACGCAAAGGTACATTCTTTCACCGTGTTCTGCAGTCTGCTGCTCATGCTTCTGCTTCTCTCGATGGTGATTTTGATCATTATGGTGGTGACGGACATGATCCGCCCGATCCGGGAGCTGTCCGGGGTGACGGAAAAGGTGGCGGAGGGGGATTTCTCGGCCCGCGCACAGGTGCAGACGTCTGATGAACTCGCAGTTTTGGCGGCCAGCGTCAACAGCATGACAGAGAGCCTGGAAGAATTGGTGACTAAGATCAGAGA
>CAMWMO010000305.1 GCA_947175305.1 uncultured Lachnospiraceae bacterium | reverse complement strand
TGAAGCCGATAAACTCCTGTTTATACTGTTCCATCACCGTGCCTCTCCTTCCCGCTGTCGTATATTCCTTTGATAATTTACCACATACACTTTATCACATCCCGAGGTTCTTTTCAATGTGCAATTCTTTTGCCATCAACAGCCTGTATTACAGGTGCATCGAAACATATACCCCTATCGCTGCCACCAATAAAATAAGCAGTGACCAAAATAAGATCTTCCCCACGATTTGCTGCTTTTTCGTAACTTTCTCGCCTTGCATCCGCTTACGCTCATATTCCAAAGCGTTTGTCTCTAGCGCGAGATTTTGCATAATATTGTCTCTTCTTATCGGATTCATTCCCATGTCAGACCTCCTTTATGATCACCCAGCCGATCCCCATCAGTACAAGCCCTACGGCGCACAGGCACAATGCTTCCAATCCTGAAAGCGTATCTTTATAAAGCACCGGCAGGACTTTCTCAACCTGCTCCGGATAACAGCTTATAAAGACGCTGATTGCATTGTTGATAAAGTGCATCAGCATCGCCGGATAGATACTGCCCGTTTTCCAGACAACAAGACAGAGCAGCAGTCCCAATAAGCCGGTAGGAATGAATTTCACAAGGCTCATGTGATACAGTCCGAATAGCGCTGCCGTGATCGCGATTGCCGAGGGTACACGATATTTAACCTTCAGAGAATGCATGATCACGCCGCGGAACAGCATTTCCTCGCAGACTGCAGGCGCAAGAGCAATCACCAAAAATACCGCCGGCACATTGCCGCTCATAATATCCTCGAAAACCGTCTCCACATTGCCTGCACTCTCAGGGAACAAACTCATCAAACCTACGGCAATGACCAGATTGACCAGATACGCTCCTACAATGAGTACTGTGCTGCCCAGATAATCCGCCATTTTGGCATATGCAAAACCGTAAGTCTCCTTCACGTCCCGCTTCGTATAGATCACCAGAAACAGCGGTACCGCAAGCAGGATCAACTGTGTGCCGAAGACGCCCATCAGGCCGTATTTGATCTGCAGCATACTTCCCGCATAAAGTACCAGAAGCATCGTAACCGCCACCACGAACCACACGTCTGATACCGTTGGCACGCCGCCCTTCTTTAAATTGCTCCGCTTTTCAAAAAGCTGCAGTCCGGCCTTGCCGTCAGAAAACAGGATCGCCTCGCTGTCATAAATCTTACTCAAGAACAGAATTGCGATCACCGCATAAGCTACATTGCTTAAAAGTACCATCGCTATCGCGGCATAATCTACCTTAAACAGCAGCATATTTTTAACGAGAAGACATATATTTGCCACCGGCACCATCGCCATCGTCTGCGTCAACTCAATATTCGGTATGAAACCGACGTAGCCCACAAACATCACCACCAACATAAGCGGCGTAATATAATTATTCGCTTCCTTATAGCTCTTAGCAAACGATGTGACGCACATCGCCACCGCGCTTATGAATAGGGAGAATGCAAACACTGCCAATATACACACAAGTATCGCCGGAATAAACTTCGCCAGATCAAAAGATCCCATATCCGTCTGCATATCCATCATTTTATACATATAAAAAGTGATTGCTCCCATAGAAAGGATATTGAGAAGCGCCGAAGCGATACCGATCACCGCAACCGTAATAAACTTGGATACGATCAGTTGTCTGTTCGTCACCGGAAGCGTAAGAATCGTCTCTAAAGTCCCTCTCTCCCTCTCCCCCGCAGTCGTGTCGATTGCCGGATACATCGTTCCCATCAGCAAGCTGATCACCAGCATAAAAGGAAGGATTGACCCCATAATGCTTCCGATCGACTGCTCGCTGCTGGCAATATCCTGCCTCGCATACACGATCGGCTCAAAAACCGCCTGCACATCCAGCCCCTCCTCTGCGATCATCTGTTTCGACAAATCCTCTCTTAAAGCATCAAACACATCTATAATAAGACCTGACGCATAGGAGGAATTGTTTACGGAAGAAAGATAATATACATCATACTGCATCTTGCCATCCTGCAGCCGCCCGGAGACATACGCATCGATCTCCTCCTCGTTCAGCGCAGACTCATAATCTGTGATACTGCCGGAATCTACGATCGTGATCTCGTATGACTGCTCTTCATCCTCTGCTGTCTCCCTGCCGTCCTGACGAAACTCTTCCAGTTTACGTAAGAACCTGCCCTCGTCTTCCGCCGCCACGACAATCTTATAATCATTTTTCTCCATACTGGAGGAGATAAAAGTCATAAGCTGCAGGGCACCGATAAAAATAAGCGGATATAGGATGATCGGTATCACTAACATGATAAACACCGTCTTCTTGTCCCGGAAGACGTCCATCATTTCCTTCTTCACTAAAGTCTTTAATATCTTTGTACTCATCTGCGCACCCGTCTCTTTCCTTTATCCTCTGCTCCCGAATCGGATCTGTCGGATTCCAGACCGCCGTTTGCAGCTATCAGTCCGGCAAATATATCTCTTAAGCTGTCATGACCTGTCTGTTTTTTCAACTCTTCAGGCGTACCCTCGCCGATACTCCGGCCCTGATGGATCATAATGATCCTGTCACACAGATATTCCGCCTCTTCCATATAATGGGTGGAATAGAGTACCGTTTTGCCTCTCTCCCGCTCCCCCTTCATAAAATCCACGATAGCCGCACTGCTGATGATATCCAGTCCCAGCGTCGGCTCGTCAAAAATATAGACCTGCGGGTCATGCACGAGACACCTGGCAATCGAAGCGCGCTGTGTCTGTCCGGTGGACAGCTTCTCGATCCGGTTATCCATAAAGGATTCCATGGAAAGCACTTCACTGATCTCGTCGATCCGCCGCTTCGTATCCTCTTCCGACACACCGTAGAGCGCGCCGATCATCTGCAACAGTTCTCTCGTTGAAAACCGTCCATAAAGCTTTGTATTGTTAGACAGATAGCCGATATGTCTTTTCACTTCTATATCATCCGACACTTCTTCATCGCCGAGCCGGATACTTACCGTGCCGCTTGTCGGTTTCATCAGCTTGGACATCATACGCAGAAGCGTGGTCTTACCCGCACCGTTGGGTCCCAGTATTCCGACAATCTCACCCTCTTTCACGGACAGTGAGATACCATCCACGGCGTTAAAATCACTCTTTTTGTTTCTCTTTTCATTTCTGGTAAATGTCTTTACCAGATTATCAGCTGTAATCATTCCACAGTCTCCTCATGTAATGTTAAATCTCTCCATGAACAATACACATTAATATATACAGTATACAACTATTTTTGCCAAGTGTGCAGGCAAAAAAACTCTACGGGCAGATCATGGTCATTTCCAATAATCGCCCGTAGAGATAAGATTTTTAATGGGTTTTCACATACTGTAAAAACTCATCCGTCTTAGACCAATACTTGATTCCCCAATTTTCAAAATTCCACTCAGGCATATAG
>CAMWMO010000304.1 GCA_947175305.1 uncultured Lachnospiraceae bacterium | reverse complement strand
GTTATAATATGGCACAGTTTGATTACAATAAGGTAAAGAATCCACAGTTTTTCAAGGAAAATGTACTTCCTGCCCACGCGGCGCTTGGGCTCTATGCCAATGAAGCGGAGGCGGCGCGGAAAAAAAGCAGTCTGACTTGTTCTTTGGATGGCATCTGGAAATTTTCCTATGCGGTGAATATGGCTTCCGCGATAAAAGGATTTGAAGAGGAGACTTACGACTGTAAGAGCTGGGCTGATATCCGGGTGCCGGCACATATCCAGATGGAAGGATATGATATTCCGCAATATGCCAACACACAGTATCCCTGGGATGGCAGGGAGGAGATCGTGCCGGGAGAGATTCCGGAGCGGTTTAATCCGGTAGCCAGCTATGTGAAATATTTCGAAGTGCCGGCGGCTATGCGCGGACAGGAGATCCGCATTGCCTTCGAGGGTGTGGAGAGCGGTATGGCGCTCTGGTGCAACGGCGCTTATGTGGGATACAGTGAGGACAGCTTTACGCCCTCTGAGTTTGACTTGACGCCTTATCTGCAGGACGGAGAGAATAAACTGGCGGTGCAGGTATATAAGTGGACCTCCTCAAGCTGGTGTGAGGATCAGGACTTTTTCCGTTTCTCCGGCATCTACAGAAGCGTATATCTGTACGCGGTTCCCAGTGTACATGTGGAGGATCTGGAGGTCAGGACACTTTTTGAGGGAGAGGATTTCGGTCAGGCGAAGTTGACTGTGCGCTGTCAGGCAAAAGGCAGCGGTGTGTGCCGGTTCCGTCTCAAGGATGGCGAAGTCCTGATTTTAGAGAAGGAGCAGAACGCAGCGGCGGAAATAGCCTTCGAGGAGATCGTGGAAGCGCCGAAGCTTTGGAGCGCGGAGGAGCCATATTTATATCAGTTGGAGATTGAATGTGTGGACGGGAGCGGGACGGTGGAATATGTTTCCCAGCCGGTAGGTTTCCGTAAATTCGAAATGAAAAACAAGCGTATGCTTCTGAATGGAAAGCGTATCGTCTTTAAGGGCACGAACCGTCACGATTTCAGTTCCGTATCGGGAAGACATATCTCCTACGAGGAGCTGGTCAAGGATGTTGTGACCATGAAGCGCAACAATATCAATGCGATTCGCACCAGTCATTATCCGGACGACGAGCGGCTCTATGAACTGTGCGACCGTTACGGACTGTATCTGATCGCGGAGAGCAATCTGGAATCTCACGGGACCTGGGCAGCTTATCTGAAGGGCAAAAAGGATATGTCCTTTGTGGTGCCTGACGACAAGGCGGAGTGGAAGGAGATGATGTATGACCGCATCAACTCCAGCTATCAGCGGGACAAGAATCATCCTGCGGTGCTCATCTGGTCTGTAGGTAACGAGTCCTATGGCGGAGAGACCATCTACGAGATGTCTGAGCTTTTCCGCAAGCTGGATAATACCAGACTGGTGCATTATGAGGGTGTTTTCAACGACAGACGCTACAACGATTCCTCTGATATGGAAAGCCGCATGTATGCTACGGTGGCGGCTATCAAGGAGTATCTGGAAAAGGACGGGAATAAGCCCTTCATCTGTTGCGAGTACACGCATGCGATGGGAAATTCCTGCGGTGCGATGCACAAGTACACGGAGCTGGCGGATGAGGAAAATTCCGGTTATCAGGGAGGCTTTATCTGGGATTATATAGATCAGTCCATCTATAAAAAGGATCGCTACGGGAAGTGGTTTCAGGCCTACGGGGGCGATTTTGGGGAGCGGCCCACTGATTATAATTTCAGCGGTAACGGAATTGCCTATGGCGGAGAAAGGGAAGCGTCCCCCAAAATGCAGGCGGTAAAGTTTAATTATCAGAATATCGCTGTGACGGTAGGGAAAGATAAGTTTGAAGTGTGGAATAAGAATCTCTTTATTTCCACAGACCGGTTCTGTTGTGTGGCACAGCTTTTGCAGGACGGTGTGAAGATTGCGGAGAAAGAGCTTGCGGGAATCGCAGTTGCACCGGATAGCAGATGTGCTTATCCGATGCCTTATACTCTGCCCGAAGAGCCGGGCGAGTATGCGGTGACGATTTCCTTCCGGTTAAAGGAAGATACCCTGTGGGCGAAGGCGGGCCATGAGGCAGCCTTCGGACAGGCAGTGATCGGTAAAGTGGATGCTCCGGTGCAGGAAAAGAATAAGCCGTTTGAGCTGATACGCGGCAATGACAATATCGGTGTCCGGGGAGAGAATTTCGACGTGCTGTTCTCGGAGCTTTCCGGGGGATTGGTATCTTACCGCTATGCGGGCAAGGAGATGATCGAAGCGATTCCCAGACCGAATTTCTGGCGTGCGCCCACGGACAATGACGAGGGCAACAACATGATGGGGAGACAGGGGCAGTGGAAGCTGGCAAGCCTCTATGCGACTCATAAAGGAGTAGGAAAAAAGCTGGATGTGCCGGGAGGTGTGGCTTATGAAAATCCTATCGTCCGGGAGGAGAAGGATTTTGTCAGTGTGACTTATCTTTACGATCTCCAAACTACTCCGGCGGCGACCTGTCAGCTTACTTATGAGGTTTACGGAGACGGACGCATTCGCACGACGCTTTCCTACGATGCCGTAAAGGGATTGCCGGATATGCCGGAGTTTGGTGTACTGTTTAAGCTGAATGCGGATTATGACCATGTGGAATGGTACGGCTATGGCCCCGAAGAGACTTATGCGGACAGGGATCAGGGCGCGAAGCTGGGCATTTACCGCAATAAAGTGGCGGATAACATGGCGGCCTATCTGGTGCCTCAGGAGTGTGGTAATAAAACAAAAGTCCGCTACGCCAAAGTGACGGACAGACAGGGTAGGGGTATGCTTTTTAGCGGTAAGGATCTGAGCTTTTCAGCGCTGCCCTACACACCCCATGAAATAGAAAACGCAAAACATCACTATGAGCTGCCGCCGGTGCACTACACGGTAGTGCGTGTGGCGGGCAGCCAAATGGGGATAGGCGGCGATGACAGCTGGGGAGCTCCGGTGCATCCCGAATATCACATTTATGTGGGGGCGAAGCTGACCTTCAGCTTTACGTTCCGGGGAATATAATAAGCGTAAAAAAAGAGAGAGATACTTGACAGATTTGTCAAAATATGTTGCCCCGCAATTAATTATTGACTAATTAATTGCGGGGACATTTTTATACAATATCCGGTTGACTATGATTCCTCATGCTGGAACAGCCTGTTCATTTCATCAACCATATCACTAATTGCATTTGCCTGTGCGGACACCGCTGCCGTATCGTTTGCATTTCCTTCCGCCATAGAATTAATAGAATGAAATTGTTCAATTTCGTTTTTGATACTTTCGGTAATATCCTGATTGATGGATACAGTTTTCTCAATAACCGCCGCTTGCTTACTGAAAGTGTCTCCCATTGTACCAATTGCGTCAACCGAGACATTTAACAGAGCTGTCATATCC
>CAMWMO010000303.1 GCA_947175305.1 uncultured Lachnospiraceae bacterium | reverse complement strand
CGGCAGCGCCCGGGCCGGCCCGCATCATGTCGGCGTTCGGATATCTTTCTTTGGCTACTGCCGCGTAATATGCCAGCCATTTATCCATCTGCATGATCATGGTCGGATCAGCGCCTTTCTGCGGGCCATAAACCGCACTGCAGCCCTGTTCTCCGCATAATGTGTTTGTCACATCACAGGCAATCTTGAAGGAGCATTCTGCCAGTTCCGGAATCACGTGTTCGTCTGTGATCTGCTCAAGTACGGATAAGCCCCTTGCTCCGAAGGGGACCTGGTTACCTTCTTTGGTGAGCATTCCGTATCCAAGGGCTTGAAGCATACCGATTCCACCGTCATTGGTTGCACTGCCGCCGATTCCCACGATGAATCTTCTGCACCCGCGTCTGATGGCGTCCACAATCATCTCTCCCACGCCATAAGTGGTCGTGTTCATCGGGTTGCGCTCTGCCTCCGATACAAGCGTGATCCCGGCCGTCGCTGACATTTCTATAATCGCCGTTTTGCTGTCCCGGATGATTCCGTAACTGCATGAGACCGGGTTTCCCAGAGGGCCCGTTGCCTCCATGGTGATCCACTCACCGCCCATGCCGGTAGTCAGCGCATATGCGGTTCCTTCACCGCCGTCAGCCAATGGACGGACATTAACCTCGGCCTGCGGATATACACGGCATATACCGGATTTGATTGCCTCACCGGCCTCCATGGAAGAGAGGCTTCCTTTTAAAGAATCAATTGCCACTGTCACCTTCATATGATAGTACCTCCTTTATTTACTGCTTCTGTATTTTATATAATTATAGTAGCATGAATAAGAAGTATATGATATATTATATATAATAAATTAGTTATGATATAAATACAAAAAATTAGTATATATAACATTTCTCTGTGAAGCAATATCATATTAGAATTCCGCGCGACAAATTTGTGATAAAAATCGAAGTCATTATGCAGGTGATATGGAGGGGTTATTATGATTTTGAATATCAGTCAAAAAACAGCACAACAGATTGTCGAGTCAGTCAGGGATGTGTGCGGGCAGCATATCAATTACATTGACATGAATGGCAACATATATGCCAGCACAGACAAGAATCGGATTGGAAAGTTTCATGAAATTGGCAAACAGGTTGCATTGACAGGAGAGACGATCGAAGTGGAGGATGACGATTCTTTTTTCGGGACACATGCTGGAGTGAATATACCGATCATCTATAACGGAGAGCTGATCGCGGTGATCGGCATCAGCGGAATACCGGATGAAGTCAGGAAATATGCTTATCTCGCGCATAAAATTACAATATTGCTGCTCAGAGAACAGGAATTTGATTATCAGAATAACAGTCAGAAAAATCAGATGAACTATATCATCAGGACCTTGATAGATGAGGATAGAGCGAAAAACAGGCATGTGATAGAATATATGAAAGAGAAGGACATCGATGAAGCAGCGCTGTATCAGCTTGTGCTGGTGAAATTGGATCATCGATACCATCCTAACAATTTGAATATGATAGAAAATATGATACTCCGCGCATTTCAGTTCATGCGTTCAAAACTGTATACATTCAGCTATCCAAATGAGTATATCCTGATCATAGAACAACAGGAACTTATGAAATGTTCTTATATATTGGAAAAGATTGCGGAGGAAAATGAGAAAATACTGCGGGTTGCCGTCGGGGCGGTTCATGGGCTGTACGAACAGTATCAGTCCTATGATGAGGCCAGAGTGGCAATAGAGTCACGGCAAAGAGGCTGCGTAGCGTATTATTCTGCACTTGGACTGGAAATGGTTTGCGCCAATGTGGATGATGAGATCAAAGAACTTTATATCAATAAGTTTTTGGGAGACTTATCTGACAAGGATATTCATTTATTGAGAATTTACTATAAAGAAGAGATGTCCCTGGCCCGGACGTGTGAGAGGCTATACATGCATAAAAATACGATACAGTATCAACTCGACAGGATCTATAAGAAGTGCGGTTTTAATCCGCGCAGCTTTAAGGATGCCTGCGGGTTGTATACTGCTTTGGTTATGTCGGAGGAAAGAAACTGATGGAATATTATTCGCTGAACCAATATTTAAAGGATACTTTTGGAGAAAAGGTATATAAGATCGCGTTAAACGGCGGTTTTACCTGTCCGAACAGGGACGGCACATTGGATACGAGAGGATGCATCTTCTGTTCCGGGGCAGGTTCCGGGGAATTTGCCGGAGAGATGGAAGATTCTATTACCGTTCAGATTGAAAAAGGAAAAGAACGGTTAAAAGAAAAAATAGAAAACGGGAAATATATTGCCTATTTTCAGGCGTTTACCAATACCTATGCCCCAGTGCAGAGACTTAAAGAGCTCTATGAAGAAGCGATATCCCATCCGGATATCGTAGTCTTGTCCATAGCCACAAGACCGGACTGCCTTTCCGAAGAGGTCATGCAGCTTTTACGGGAGATGAACGATCGAAAGCCGGTATGGGTGGAACTGGGGCTGCAGACGATTCATGAGAAAACAGCTGCGTATATTCGGAGAGGGTATCCGCTGCCTGTCTATGACGAGGCGGTAGAGAAACTGAAAAAGGCAGGGATACAGGTGATTGTCCATGTAATCCTCGGGCTTCCCGGAGAGACGATGGAAGATATGAAAGCAACTGTGTCTTATGTTGGGAAAAGTGGCGCGGACGGGATAAAACTGCAGCTTCTGCATGTGATAAAGGGAACAGATTTAGAGAAGGAATACAGAGAAGGAAAGTGCAGGATGTTGGAATTGGAGGAATATGCCGCTCTGACAGCAGATTGTATAGCGCTTCTGCCGGAGAAAATGATCATTCACCGCTTGACCGGGGACGGAGATAAAAAGACGCTGATCGCGCCCGAGTGGAGTAAGGACAAAAAAAGGGTACTGAACGCACTGCATAAAGCGATCAGGGAAAAGGAGAGGGAATGATGCAGTTTTATCTGGCTCCAATGGAAGAAGTGACAGGGTATGTATATCGGAATGTATATCATGCGTTGTTTGACGATGTGGATAAATATTTTACACCATTCATTACACCGACACAAAAAAAGAAATTAAAAACCAGAGATCAAAAGGAAGTATCACCGGAGAATAACCAAGGAATCCATGTGGTGCCGCAGATTTTGACCAATCATGCGGAGCAGTTTGTTGATACCTGTAAAATGCTGATGGAGCTTGGGTATGATGAAGTGAACCTGAATCTGGGATGCCCATCCGCGACGGTTGTAAAAAAGGGAAAGGGAAGCGGATTTCTGAATGATACGGAGAGGCTGGATCGATTTTTTGAAGAGGTATTTCAGAAACTGGATCAGGAACAGAGTCCGCTGAAAATATCTGTCAAAACAAGGATAGGACTGGAATTCGCGGAAGAGTTTGAGGATATTTTGAAAATATATAACCGGTATCCGTTTTGTGAGGTCATCAT
>CAMWMO010000302.1 GCA_947175305.1 uncultured Lachnospiraceae bacterium | reverse complement strand
CGCAGACCCCGGTGCATCCATTTGTAAAAGGGCGCATATTTCCGGTTCAGCAGATAGACCAGATGCATGGCCTCCTTCACAAACTCCGTCAGGGCGATCTCCGCAGCTATGCGCTCGCCTCGTCTCATGGCCCGCGCATAGTTATACTGCCCCGACTGGGCAGCCCTCGCCAGCGCGTCCGCCAGCTTTCTGCGCCACGCCGTCTCGGGATAATACTGTAACAGACTCTCCCGAATCACAGAAAAGCGCCCCAGTCTATCCTCAAAGACTCTTCCGTTTACCGCTGTGGCAAGGGCTTCCTCGGGAATGGAAAGCCACTCTGCATCCGTACCAGGCACTGCGCTGCACCCCAATATTTCCTCATAAAAACGCTCCAGACAGAGTACACCCACGCGGCCTTTTCCCTGTTCTTCCTCCACCCGCTCGGAGAACCCCATAAATTCCCTGGGCAGAGCGTCATAGACCGCCTGCATTTTTGCTCCGTACTGCGCGTAGATCTCCTGCGGCAGCCAGATACAGAAGGAAGGTCCGTAGTCATGATCTCCGGAGATCTCATCGTCAAAGCCCAGACACTCGGAACCATATCCTACCAGCCCCGCCGCCGTCTGCCCTGCGATTTCAGAGAACGTATCCTCTATCATCTCTCTGCCGTATGCTTCATAATATTTTTCGGACAGTTCCAGTCCTTTCATCACTTTTCCCTCTGCACATTTCCAATCACTTCTCTTGCCTTGTCCGCATAGCGTTTCTGTGCTGCTTCATCTCCCAAGCCTGCGCACACGGCGGCACAGTTTTCACATAGGATCCCATAGCTTAGATTCTCGCCGTAATGCTGTTTCACCAGCGCAAGCGCTTTCTCATAGTAGGACAGCGCTTTTTCGTACTCCTTATCCCGATAACAGGCCTCTCCCATGCCCGCCAGCGCACCGCTGTAGTGCTCATTGGGTGCTTCGCCCTCTTTTTCAAAGAGAGTGATCGCCCGCTCCAGGCAGCGTTTTGCCTCTTCGTTTTGGGAAACCTTGAAATAAAGCAGCGCCAGATTCGTCAAGGTGGTTGCCGTCTGCGCCTCGCCGCCCTCCTGTTTTTCTATGATGGCAAGCGCTTTTTGGGCACAGTCGATAGCCTCCTCGTTTTCATTCAGCTTTTCCAAAAGGATGCTCATGTTATTGTAAAGGCTCGCATAGCGGTAATCCTCCGGCGCAAGCAGCCCCTGATAGATCTGCATGGCCTGTCTGTATAACCGCAAAGCCTGGGCGCACTCTCCTCCCATGCTGTAGGCGGTAGCCGCATTCAGAAGCGTGGTGGCAAAATGCTCCGAATTTTCCAGCTTCAGCTCCTCCATCAAGAGCAATACGTCCTCCGATGCGGTGTAGGCTTTCTCAAAGGCGGACACACTGCGGTAAAACCCGATCATCTCATTGCAGATAGAGATGTAGGCCGCATAGTCCTCCTCCTCTTTTGCCTGCTCCAGAGAGGACACCAGAAAAGCATCTATCTTCTCCACCTCGTTCTTCTCGAAATAGGAATCCAACCTGGCAAAAAAGTCATCAATATTCATAGGAATTTAATACCTCCCGTTAAAGATCTGTGTGATCGGGGAATCCTCTGTCAGGATCACCGTCTTGTTATCTCCCACCACACTCTCCTTCAAAGCATCCAGCGCACGCACAAAGGAATAAAAATCCGTCTTTTCAGGATCAGAGTAGGCCCCTGATAAAATACGCATATATTCGGCCTCTCCCTCCGCTATGGTTGCCTCCGCCTTCGCCTTGGCGTCAGACAACATAATGGAGACTTCCTTATCTGTGGTATTTTCTATCATTTTAGCCTCGGACTTACCCTCCGCCGTATACTGTGCCGCAATATTGCCACGCTCCGAAATCATGCGGGTGTAGACCGCCTGCTTGTTATCATCCGGCAGATCCAGCTTCTTGACTTCCACCGCCACAAGTTCAATGCCATACTGGCTTTCCACATGGTTGATCTGCCCCATGACCTCCTCCGTCAGGGAAGTGATCTCAATGACTTCTTCCCTGCCGTCGGAAAGATCCAGGTCGTTCCCGGAAAGCTCCGAGCCCGACTCGTCCACAGTGATCGTCATCTTGCCGTCACGGCTTCTGATGACCTCATCCTGTTTCATATTCGAGATCGTGTTCTTCGTCGCATTGTAGACAATGGCGTCAATGCGGCTCTCCGCGTTTGACACGGAACAGCTTAAAGTCTGGGCAAACATTAAGGGATCCGTCACGCGCCAGAGCACATAGCTGTCCACGATCATCGTCTTCTTATCGGAGGTGATCACGTCCGATGCCGGCAGATCATAGAGCAAAAGTTCCTTTGGCACTGTATCTACTGACTCCACAAAGGGCAGTTTAAAGGTCAATCCCGACTCTGTCACCACACGGTCCACACGCCCAAACTGACGGATCAGCTTAAACTGGTTCTGCTTGGTCACCACCATACAGTTCGCCATAAGGAAAATGGCAAGAAGGACAAAGACCCCTAAGAAAACGCCGACTTTTCCGCCCTTCTTTCCCTGTCTGTCCCGTTTCTTCGTGCCGTTGGAATTATATCGTTCAAAGTTTTGCACATTCGGATTTTCTGTATAATTGGTATTTTCCACTTTGCCTACTCCTCCTCTCCGTCGTCTGTCTGCTCCGTCGCATTATTATTTTCCGTAATGGATGCGCTCTGCTCCGAGACGAAGCTGTCAAGCGGCAGCATGGTGGTGGTATTTCCGCCCTCACCCTCTATGACCACCTTGACATCCGGCAGCACATCCTCTATGGCTTCATAAAACATACGTTTTTTCGTCACTTCCGGATATTTCACATATTCCTGATACATGGCGTCAAAACGGGCCGCCTGTCCGTTGGCCTCGTTGATACGCTCCTGCTTTTGCGCCTCCGCATCCTGCAAGATCTTATCCGACTCCGCCTCCGCATTGGGAATCTGCTCATTCCGATATTTATTGGCATTGTTCAGCGCCGTCTCCTTGCCCTGCTTGGCGGTCTCCACTTCCTTAAAGGCATTCTCCACCTCCGTGGTGGGCGGCGTTGCGTCCTGAATCGTAATGTTCACAAGCTGAATACCGATATCATAGGAATCCAGTTTATCCAGAATCATCTGTTTAATGTTTGACTGAATCTCGTTTTTACCCGTGGTCAGCACACTGTCCACACCGTAGGAACCGATGGTGGTACGAATACAGTTCTGCGCTATGTTCTTCAGAATCAGTGCCGGATTCTCGGAAGCATAAAGAGCTTTGACCGGATCAGTCACTCGATACTCCGCATAAAAATCCACATAGATAAAATTGTAATCGGAGGTGATCATCAGCGCATCCTCCTCATCTTCCCCCGCCTCCGACTGATAACCGATGCTGAATCCCTGGATCGTGGTATTCACCTTCGTCACGGTCTGTATAAAGGGAATCTTAAAGTGAAGTCCCGGTG
>CAMWMO010000301.1 GCA_947175305.1 uncultured Lachnospiraceae bacterium | reverse complement strand
TACATGTACTGAAGGAAGACGTAAGAGACCTGAAAGAGGAAATACATGTACTGAAAGAAGACGTGGGAGTCTTGAAAGAGGAAGTGCATGTACTGAAAGAAGACGTGGGAGTCTTGAAAGACGAAGTGCACATAATGAAGGGCAGGATATGTGTGCTTCAGGAGGATGTGCAGCATGTCAAGCTTTATCAGGAAAACATTTTGGAACCGCGGTTAAATACGATCGAAGCATGCTATACGAGTACATACGGTCGCTGTCAAAATGATGTGGATAGAATGGAGAAGGCTTTTGATGATATTGATATGCTCAAACAGACTGTCGCCAGACACAGTGAACAATTACGGAAAATGGCATAGATAGCGTATGGTAAAGTTTACTATATGATAGACAGGGTGTAGAGTCTTTAATAAATTGGGACTTTACACCCTTTTCTACCCAAACCGCACTTTTTGCTGTACTTTTCAAAAAAGTATGTTACAATAAAAAATGACAGGTTTGTCGTACGGAAACTGCCTGTCAGAGAACAGAATTGAACCATACAGTCAATTTGGAAACGGAAGCGAGTGATAAACAGGCATGGATAAGATACAGATGGAAAATGAAGAGATTGCCTACAGACAGCAGGTGGTCAATGAATATAGGCCGGATGTGGAGAAGCTGGCGCGTTATCTTCCCTGGCTGGAAAGCAAGGTGGGCGGCAGTGTGCACCAGAATTATTCCGGCTCTGGCATTGAGCAAAACTCCGTGTCATTTCCGGTATATGACGGCACACTGATGAGCTTTGTAAAAGAGGCGCAGAGGACGAAGCTGATGGATCGGAATTACCGGTATATCTATTCGCGCTACAGAATCCGCACGATGCAGGATGAACTTCAGATGATCGGACGGACGACCATTCGGGAGATGGACGTTCTGAAGGGCATTCTTTCCAAATATGTGATGGAAGGTATGACCAAGGGACGGGTGTGGTCAGAGGGCGTAGAGAAAGGTATCTTTCTGAAGGTGATCAAACAGATGAAGGAACACTTGGATTTCTGGGACAGACCGGTGCAGACCAGAGTAGTCAAGGTCAATGAGGAAGAAACGCAGGAAGAGAGCTAAGAGAATAGATCGCCGCTGGATACTTTTTTAGGGAGAGAAAGAAACTATGGGAGAAAAATCACTACAGAAGAAGAAGTACATACTGGACACCGCCAGAAAGGTGTTCGTGGAGAAAGGCTTTAAGAACGTGACCATGAAGGATATCGTGGAAGCCTGTGAGATCAGCCGGGGCGGTCTGTATCTTTACTTTGACAGCACAGAGCAGATTCTGATGGAGGTGCTGCAGATGGAGGCAGCAGAGACTGACGATGTGTTTACAGAGCGGATCGAGCAGGGCGATACGGCGGCGGATATTTTGACTCTTTTTCTGAAAGAGCAGAAAAGGGAACTTTTGCAGAAAAAGGATAATTTGACCGTAGCGGTCTATGAATATTTTTTTGCACATGGACTGACTGATAAAAATAATATGCTGCGCAGACAATTTGACGCAGGTGTCAAGGTGATTGAGAAACTGATCGAGGCAGGTATTGCCAGCGGCGAGTTTTACTGTGAGGACCCCAAGGGGGCGGCGGCGAATATCATGTATGTGCTGGAGGGCATGAAGATCAACGCACAGACCTTCGGCATCACGGAGAAGATGGTGGATGAGCAGCTGCTTTATATCATGCAGGGGCTGATCATTGAAGGATAAAGGGAAAGGGGGCAGACGTGGTCTGACCCCCATTTAGGTATCTTAGGAGAGGAATACAGGGAAGGAGAGTCACCATGGGCAATGTCAGAAGAATTTATGTGGAAAAGAAGGAGCCGTTTGCAGTCAGGGCGAAAGAGCTTGCGGAGGAGATCGAGAGCTTTCTGGGTATAAAGAACGTGGAGCAGGTACGGGTCTTTATCCGTTACGATGTGGAGCATATTTCGGATGAGGTTTTCGAGAGAGCCTGCCGTACGGTCTTTTCGGAGCCGCCGGTGGATGTTTTATATGAGGAAATGATCGAGATCCCGGAGAATGGACGAGCGTTCTCTGTGGAGTTTTTGCCGGGACAGTTTGACCAGCGGGCGGATTCCGCCGTACAGTGCATCCAGTTTTTAAAAGAGGATGAAGAACCGATCATCCGGACAGCAGTGACTTATCTGGTCAATGGAAAGATCACGGAGGAGGAGTTTAACCGGATCAAGGCATACTGCATTAACCCGGTGGATTCCAGAGAAACCGATATGGTGAAACCGGACACGTTGACGATGGTTTACGATGAGCCTGCGGATGTGGCGGTTTTTGAGAATATGCCGGAGCGGGAAGATTTTATTGATATGCCCCAGGCCCAGCTGCAGGAACTATATGATTCTTTAGGGTTAGCCATGACCTTTAAGGATTTCCTGCATATACAGAATTATTTTGCCAAGGAAGAGAAAAGGAATCCAACTATGACGGAGATCCGTGTGCTGGATACTTACTGGTCGGATCACTGCCGTCACACCACTTTTTCTACGGAGCTAAAAGATGTGGCGTTTGCGGACGGATTTTATCAGAAGCCGATCAAGGAGACTTATGAAAACTATCTTGCTGTCAGAGAAGAGATTTTTGCGGGCAGAGAGGACAAGTTTGTCTGTCTGATGGATCTGGCGCTGATGGCTATGCGGAAATTGAAAAAAGACGGAAAACTTGACGATATGGAGGAATCTGACGAGATCAATGCCTGCTCTGTGGTGGTGCCGGTGGAGATGGATTACGGAGAAGGGCCTGTGACCGAGGAGTGGCTGGTCTTTTTTAAGAATGAGACCCACAATCATCCTACGGAGATCGAGCCTTTCGGCGGCGCGGCTACCTGTCTGGGCGGTGCGATCCGCGATCCGCTTTCCGGAAGAGGCTATGTGTATCAGGCGATGCGTGTGACCGGTGCGGCAGATCCCACAGTGCCGGTGGCGGATACCCTGAAGGGTAAGCTGCCCCAGAAGAAGCTGGTGCGGGGCGCGGCGAACGGCTATTCTTCCTACGGCAATCAGATCGGTTTGGCGACCGGATTGGTCAAAGAGATCTATCATCCCAACTATGTGGCGAAACGTATGGAGATTGGTGCGGTCATGGGTGCGGCGCCGAGAAAGAACGTGATCCGGAAAAATTCGGATCCGGGGGATATCATCATCCTGCTGGGCGGCAGGACCGGACGCGACGGCTGTGGCGGTGCCACAGGCTCCTCCAAGGTGCACACGGAGAGTTCGATCAATACCTGCGGCGCGGAGGTACAGAAGGGTAACGCACCTACGGAGAGAAAGCTGCAGAGACTTTTCAGGCGCGAGGAGGTAAGCCGCCTGATCAAGAAATGTAACGATTTCGGTGCAGGCGGTGTTTCGGTGGCAATCGGAGAGCTGGCGGACGGTTTGGTGGTGGATCTGGACAAGGTGCCCAAAAAGTATGCCGGTC
>CAMWMO010000300.1 GCA_947175305.1 uncultured Lachnospiraceae bacterium | reverse complement strand
CGCTTCTTCAGTCAGACGTATATCTTTTTACAAAAAAGTATCAGGTTTTTTCCAAAGCCGCAAAACTGTTCTTAAACCGTCTGGAAAAATATATGGGCAGCCTATGAAACCAATTCCAGGGTGATTGTCACATCCCCGCCACCCAGCATCTCCTTTAATTCCCCGGCAGATTTGTCCGTGATTCTGCCGAGTCTTGTGTATGCCCAGGAATTGGAGCCATAAAACACTACCATTTGATTGCCCGAATATAAAACAATATCTCCTGCCTGTGTAGTTGTCTGTTTATCATCCCTCGGCAGGCTTGTTCCAAAAGAGCCAACCTGTTCAAAACCCCCATACATGGACATCTGTATAGACATGGGCTGTTCACGGAGAATTTCTGCAAGAGCTGCAACAGACTCATTATCTTCCCATTCAATTGTAACCGCCTCATCACCAATCTTCATCAATATGCTCATTTCTTCTGACTCCAATCCGTTTTCTTCCACAGGTTCATTTTGAACCTGTTGGTCACTTTGTATCTGTCCCTGTTCTTCCTGCTCTGTGGGCAGCCCGCTGTTTTCTTCCACAGATTCATTTTGAATCTGTTGGTCACTTTGTATTTCATCTGACTGCCCTTCCGGTTCGGTTTCTTTCGGAACATCGGCTGATTCCATATTAGAAAAACTCTGCGGTGGCTCCTCCTCTGGTACAGATTTACCGCATCCGACCAAAACACATATCAGACATATGACCGTAACTGCTAAACTGACTTTTTTCATACAATGCTCCTTTTCTGTTTTATTTCACAATTCCCTGAACCACCATAACCATGCCAAACCCTGTCATAAGACAGCCTAAGACGCAGTTCAGCCACCGATAGATTTTCCCTGTTATCCGGTCCCGGAAATGTGCGGTAATGCCACTTAGAACCAGCCACCAGCAGAGCGTCCCTGTTAAAATCCCGACAATCAGGGCTGCTCCCTGTTTTGCACTGAGTCCTCCATGAATCCCAAAAGCAGCAAACGCTGCCATAAAAGAGAGTACAGTGGCCGGATTTACCAATGCCGTTGTAAATGATGACAGAAAGCAGAATGCCAGCGTCCCTTTTGATTCTTTCTGTACCGTTACCGGCCCCTTTTTGCAAAGGATGCCAAATCCAAAGAGCAATACCAATATTCCTCCAATAACCTGAAGCGTGCTCTGCCTGACTGATAAAAAGTCCGAAACCACCGTTATGCCAAATACACCCACACAGGAGTAAACCAAATCTGCTGCCGAGGAACCCATACCTGTCAGAAAACCAGCAAAAAATCCCTTTTCCAATGTCCTTCCGATTGTCAGTACACCAATGGCTCCGGCAGGTACTCCAAATATAAGGCCGATCAGCAGACCCTTACAAAAGTATTCTGTTATCATGTGCATTCCTTCCGCATCCCGCACAGGACATCATCCAAAAATTCTATACATGACTGATTCCTGTGAATCCCGTCAAGCAGCATTTTCCTCTGTCCCTGCAGCAGTAAAAGCCCTTTTTCCTTCTGTCCCTGCTTTAGGCAGGTCAAAACACTGGCAACCGTTTCTTCCTCACAGCCGGCATCTACCATGTTCTGGATCAGTTCCTCCTCCGTCTGGTAACCGCTTAACATATTTACACCCCTCAATCCTAAAGCGAAACCCGGAACTTCTCAGGCGATATCCTTTGACGCCTCAGAAACACTTTCCGCCTTCTTCTCTGTTTCTGCACGGAGTATGACCTCCCCTGTACATTCCATTACAGCATCACCTCGGATGATTTCTCCAACGCTGTCCGCAATGATCCGGCCGGATTTAGGATTTTTAACGGAAATGATATGGCCTTTCACATCCGCTTCCACATCCGAGTATTCAAAAGACAGATCCGTATCCTCCATAGTGCAGTTTACCAGTTTCAGGTTCTTGCAGTAACACAGAGGCTGTGTTCCGATGATCTTACAGTTGATCAGTGTCAGGTTCTCGGAAAACCACCCCAGATATTCGCCTTTCACAATACTGTCCTTCACCGTGACATTTTTGCTGTGCCAGAAAGCATCCTTCGTATCCAGCTCACAATCATCTATCTCCAGATTTTCCATATACTGAAAGGAGTATTTTCCCTTCATCTTTACACTGCGTAGTTTCACATCCCGGCTGTCCATAAATAAATACTCAGAAACAATATCCGTATCAATCAGTGTAATATCCTGGGACTTCCAGCCAAACTCCTGGGATTCTACCTGACAGCGCTCCAGACGAATATGTGCGCACTCCCGCACTGCCTTGATCCCTCCCAAAACACTGTCTGTGATGTCGCCATTTTCCGCATACCAGATTGCGGCGCGGGTTTTGTCATCCATGGAGGATTCTG
This sequence comes from uncultured Lachnospiraceae bacterium, assembly GCA_947175305.1. Taxonomy (GTDB): domain Bacteria; phylum Bacillota; class Clostridia; order Lachnospirales; family Lachnospiraceae; genus UBA3282. The sequence goes on along the minus strand of CAMWMO010000300.1, from coordinate 1,101 downwards.
TCATGGTAAATCCCTTTACATGCCATAAGGGATAACGCAGGGAAAAACGGCAGTTTTTAAGTACCACATCTCCTGACTCTTTCAGCACGGATTCTCCGTCGGCCAGTCCTGCAAATACGCAATCCGTCACATCCGCATTCTGCAGATGATACAACGCCCTCTCCTCATCAAATTGCTTTCCGGTAATACTCGTTCTTGTCATTTCTCTTTTCCTCCATCTTCTTTATAATCAGTGGTTTTTTTCCTGTATGCTTATCCGGTATGATCTGTTCCACAAACCGAACAGAAAATTGGATTTCTTCCAACTCTTTGTCTGCCAACAGTTTTCTTACCTGTCTGTATATTTCTTCCGTCACTTTCACCCGCTCCGCTGATTCTTCTGCCTCCGCTAACATTTCAAAGGAAGTTTTGGAAGTCTGGCAAAACTGATAGTCCAGTAATCCTTCCACACAAAATCCTTCCATAGACAGGGGATGCAGATACTCATTGCTTCCATCCGGCTTTTCAAACCACAGCACATCCTCATTGCGGCACAGCAGCACATCTGCCCTTGTAAAAAAACAGTCCGCATCGGCTTCCATATCATGTAAAACAAGTTTGTCAGAAATATGGTAACGGATTAATGGCTGTGTAAAATTGTACAGACAAGTCACATACATTTCTCCATCAATCACTTCTATCACATTCAGATCATCAAAGAGAATCATTCCCTCATCCGCCATCTGTTCCACTCCCAAAGCAAGAGATTCACTTGCACCATAGAAATTTATTACTTCCGTGTGGAAAGCATTTTCCAGGAATTTGCGTAAGCCGGTGCTTAGCGGTTCTCCACAGGAAATTACCCGCCTGATATGCAGTGGCTCCTTTTCCCTGCCTGTCAGTTCCGCCAAAATCTTGATAGCAGAAGGATAGCCTATAATGATATTGGGGCGAAACTCCCGTACTGCCTCACTCCATTTTGCCAGCGGTGTATTGATATCCAAAAATCTCTGTTCTGCACGGACACCCTTGATCCCATCGCCGACTGCCATAGCGCCGCCATACCGTCCGTCCGTAGCCGCTATGTAAAGGATTCTTGGTTTCTCTGCCAATAATTTTAAG
>CAMWMO010000299.1 GCA_947175305.1 uncultured Lachnospiraceae bacterium | reverse complement strand
TGAATGTGGTGATTTCCTACGAGGATGAGGCGGGGAATGTGACCACGGCGGAGAAAGAGATCACTCTCTTTGTGTCGGAGGCCTTTATGGATGACATGATGATGGGCGATGATATGATGATGGGCGACGAGGAGGGCGGCAAACCCAAGACGGGGCTGATCGTAGGAATCATTGCTGCGGTGGTAGTCGTTGCGGCAGCAGGCCTGACCGTATTCTTAAAGCTTCGGAAAAAGAAGAAGGAAGCTCTTGAGCGGGCGGAGGAGATAGCAGAACTGGAGAAGGATCTGCTTAAATAGCCGAATGACGGCGCGGATTGGGGCTTTTTATGAAATTTCTCGATTTGCTGCGGATGAGCAGCAGTAATCTTTGGAAAAGAAAAGTGAGAACGGTGCTGACGGTGCTCGGCGTGGTGATTGGCGTGGCTTCTATCGTGGTCATGGTTTCTCTTGGTCTTGGATTGAGCAGATCCCTAATGGCGCAGTACGAGTCCTACGGGAGCCTTACCCAGATTACGGTGAACGCGCCCTGGGACGATTCGGAGGAAGCGCAGCGTCTGGATCAGAAACTGATCGATGAGATTCTGACGATGGAGCACGTAGAGTCAATTTATCCCGTACTGGAGACCCAGGCGATTGCCAAATACGGAAGCTATGAGGGATGGCTGCAGATTCAGGGAATGCCGGTGGAAGCTTTTCAGGATATGAATATCACAGTGGGGCAAGGCAGGCTTCCCGGTGAAGATCAGACACTGACCTTTTTTTACGGCTGCGAGGTGCTGCAGAATTTCTACAATCCCAAAGCCAGCAGCGGTAATTACTGGGATGTTCCGGATATCGATCTGATGAGTGATCCCATCTTTATCATCTTTGACAGGGACACTTACTATGCGGCGGGTTCCACAGATGAGAACGGTCAAACAATAAAACCGCCGAAAAAATACCTGATCGAAACCTGCGGTGTGGAGGCGGAGCCCGGGGAGGATCAGTGGTCCCAGTACGGCTGGTACACCTACTGCGATATCGATCAGCTCACAGCGGAGCTTAAGAAGATTTTTAAAAACAAGGTGATTCCCGGACAGCCCACCACAAAAACAGGGAAGCCATATAAGGAAATTTTTTACAGCCAGCTTTTGGTGAATGTGGACAGCATGGACAACGTGGTGGAGCTACAGAAGTCTTTAGCTGATCTGGGCTACAATGTCTACAGTCAGGCGGAGTGGGTGGAGTCCGAGCAGAAGACCATGGGGTACATTCAGGCAGTGCTTGGCGGAATCGGCGCAGTGTCGCTTTTCGTGGCGGCCATCGGCATCACCAATACCATGATGATGTCCATCTATGAACGGACCAAGGAGATCGGCGTGATGAAGGTGCTGGGGTGCGATCTTAGAAATATCCGCAGCCTGTTTTTGATGGAGGCCGGGTTCATCGGCTTTATCGGCGGCGTGATCGGTCTGATTTTAAGCTTTATCCTGTCTGTGGTGGTCAATAAAGTGGCGGCGCAGGCCAACGAATATATGAGCACCACGGGAGGCATCTCTTACATTCCCGTCTGGCTGGTGTTCCTGTCACTGATATTCGCGATCCTGGTGGGGATGGTGGCAGGCTTTTTCCCGGCGAGACGCGCGATGCGGCTGAGCCCGCTGGCGGCGATACGAAATGAGTAAGAAACACTATATTTTGTGTATAAGAACGCCTAAACGGGGCGTTCTTTGCATATATTGGGATAATTTGGCGAAAAGGACTTGCATTCTTTTACAAATATGTTGTATGATAGATTTACATAAGTATTTATTATGGTAATCCATTATACGGCATAGAATGGAGGAGTGCATATGAAAGAGAATAGAATATCATGTTTGTGCGCGTCAGTCTGTGCGGCTTTCGGATTGATGTTCCTGCCGGTGGCGGATATGGAGGTACAGGCGGCGGAGATCATCGCTACGGTACAGGGGAAGGTGATGGAGGGTACGACCTCGGAACTGCTATTTTTAGATACCTCCGATGGAAGGATGGAGATCAAGATCGATGCGGAAAGCAATACCAGCGGTTGTAAGGTCTTAATCCCAAAGAAGTCGATCAGCGTGTCCCTCTCTCATGGTTCCGACGGTTATCTCCATGCAGTTACGATCTCGGAGGATCTGAAAGAATCTACTGTCTCTATAGATATGGACAAGGTCTCCACGGTGACCGGCACAGTCAATAATAAGACCACAGAGGATGTTCTGCATTTGGACACGGCGCAGGGTGAAATGGAATTAAAGATAGACAAAACTACGGATATGAGCGGCTGTTCCGTATTGGTGGTTTCAGGAAGATATACGGTGCGCTGTGCGCGGGGAGAAGATGCCTATATGCACGCGGTCAGTATCTCCGATGCCTCCGCAGCACCCGTTGCGGACGCACCTCAGACCGATGTATCGGCTCAGATATACAGCCAGCCGGTGACCAATGTGTCGGGCACAACCCGGTCTGTTACAGGTACCGTGAAAAGCGGCACGGACGAATCTACGCTTGAGCTGACAACCTCGGAGGGCGATTTTGTCTTTAAGATCGATGACAATGCGGACACTGCCGGAGGGTGTGTCCTGACATCGGACAATAGGCTTATGGTTACTTTTTATCGGGGATCGGACAATTATCTGCATGCCACGAAGCTGGTGGGGGTTAAAGACAGCTCCTCCGCTACGGTAGATACGTCATCTCAATCTACGGTGACAGGGACGGTGAAGAGCAAATCCACGGAAAACATTCTCCTTCTGGATACCGCTCAGGGAGAGATGGAGCTGAAGCTGGACAAGCTGGAGAGCTTGAGCGGCTGCAAGGTTTTAGTGCAGGGCAAGAAGATTTCCGTGACCTGTGCGAGAGGGTCTGACGCTTATATGCACGCGCTCACGATCACGGCAGTCAAGTAACGCATCGGCTTTGTCATTTCATTTAAGAATCAGTATACATTTTTAGAACCTCCTTTGCGCATACTAGATACAAAAAGTGCGCAGAGGAGGTTTTTTATGGGAAGTAAATTGAGGATCGTGGACGTACGGGCAAGAGAGATCTTAGATTCCCGCGGCAATCCAACCGTGGAGGCGGAGGTAGTCGTGGAGAAGGAGGTGGGCGGCAGACAGTACACCGGCCGGGCGGCTGTCCCCAGCGGCGCCAGTACGGGACGTTTTGAGGCCGTGGAGCTTCGGGACGGCGAGACCAGATATTTTGGTCTGGGGACGACGAAAGCGGTGCACAACGTTAACACCAAGATCAGGGAGGCTTTGCTTGGCGTGGATGCCTTTGATCAGGGCTATGTAGACCGCATTCTGATCGAGCAGGACGGCACGGAGAACAAGGGCAATCTGGGGGCCAATGCGACGCTTGGGGTATCCATGGCATGTGCCAGAGCAGGAGCGGCGGCTATGGAGATTCCGCTTTACCGCTATCTGGGCGGCGCCTACACAAGGCTTATGCCCGTACCTATGATGA
>CAMWMO010000298.1 GCA_947175305.1 uncultured Lachnospiraceae bacterium | reverse complement strand
GGGGGGCTCCATCTCACGCGTTTTCGGCTGTTCCCTGTTTTCGCGCCGCAGGTCTATCCCCCATAAAAACTTCCCGAAAAACCGACTTTTGTTTTCCTTGACGGGAATCGTCAAATTTCCTTTGGAAAGTTCATATGGGACGTTTGTAATCCTCTCAAACGGGCAAAGGATTTTTGAGCGGATATAAAATAAGCTCGTAAATACCGCCGCCGTCACCACCGCCAAAATAATATTTACTGCAAGAATGATTCTCGATGAATTCGTACCGGTTTTTACAGCGTAATCAAATCGATAAAGCTCTCCGCCTATTTCCCGTATCGAATAATCTGAGTCGGAATCATAGAAATCAACGCTGCACTTTTCAATATGATAAACATATTCACACTGGGACAAATCGACATTTTGAAGCCCGTTTTCCTCTATCGCAAGCGCGACCCTGTTTATTTCCACACGGTACGGTCTGCCGTTTTCCGGAATATTCCAGTGAAGCATGATCAGGTTGGCAAAAATAAAGATTGCCGCAAACAGCAGGCTCACAGCGCATACCATTTTTTCAAACGCTTTCATAAAAATTTGTACCCCACTCCCCAGACCGTTAAGATCCTCTTCGGTTTTTTCGGGTCTTCCTCAATTTTTTCGCGCAGCCTCTTTATGTGTACGGTCAGCGTCTGCTGCTCGGACTCGCTGTCGCTGCCCCAGATTGTATTAAAAAGGTATTCTTTTAAAAGCGTCCGCCCCTTGTTTTCAATCAACAGCACAAGCAGTTCAAATTCCTTTTCCGTCATTTCAATTTCCGCATCGTTTTTTATTATCGTTTTGTTGATCTTATTGATCCGCAGATTACCGTCGATCAACTCGTCAAGCGAATACCGCCGCCTGAAGATTCCGCGTATTTTCGCCAGCATGATATCGATATCATAAGGCTTTTCGATGTAGTCATCCGCCCCGAGATCCAGCCCCACAAGCTTATCGTCCTTTTCCGTTTTCGCACTGACAATGAGCACGGGCGTGTTGCTTTTTGCACGGATTTTTTCGAGAACATAAAGCCCGTCTTTACCGGGCAGCATGATATCAAGCACAACAAGCCTGGCGCCGTATCTTTCATACAGCGCCAGGCCTTTTTCCGCGTTTTGAGCGACTGACACCGTGTAATTCTCCGCGCGCAGAAAATCACACAGCATGTCCGCCAGCTCCTTATTATCCTCTATAATTAATATATCGATCAAGACCTTCCCTCCACGAACTGTCAGCGCAGCCGTACCATGTGTTTCTCATCACCAACCCATCTCCATAAGCCATCCGTTCAGTGCTCTTTCGCGGTCGCGAAGCCTGGATTTATCATATTTTTCGAGCCTGTACTCACCCTGAATATTTCCATCGACAATGTACAAAATCCTCGTGCACTTCGCCGCGACTTTCACATCGTGCGTGACTAACATAATCGTTGTTCCCTCGGCATTTAATTTCGCAAGCTCTTCCATCACCTCATCAGAGGAAGAGCGGTTGAGGGCGCCTGTCGGCTCGTCGGCAAAGATCATTTTCGGCCTGTTCATCATGCTTCGACAGATACACGCGCGCTGCAGCTGCCCGCCGGACACCTCGTTGATATCGTTGTCTGCAATGTCGATGATTCCCAGCTTACGCATCAGCGCGTGTCCGCGCTCGCTAGTTTCGCGGCGCGACTCTTTGATCTTATCGGACTGACACGCGGGAAGAAGGATATTGTCAAGGACCGAGAGGTTTTTCAGCATATACATCTGCTGAAAGATAAATCCCATTTCATCAAGGCGCAGTTTTGCCAGTTCGTTCTGCGTCATTTTTGACACGCTTTTCCCGCAGAATTTTACCTCTCCCGCTGTGATCCCGTCCATTCCCGAAACGGAATATAACAGTGTTGACTTCCCTGAACCCGACGGACCCATAACTGCAACCATCTCTCCCTCATTGATACAAAAATTTACATTCTTTAAAACATTATTCTGCCGCTTGTTTACCACATATGTTTTACAAAGATCCTGGACCTCTAATATGTTCGTCATAATTTGTCTCCTTTTATTCTAATCTATTCTGAATTATTGCGAAACTCGTCTCAACGCTTTATTCATTGTTGGAAATATCTGACGACGCAATCCTGCGCACCCCCTGCGCCGATACAAACGCCGCCGCTGCCGTTACCGCAAGCACGATCATCGGATAAAAAAGATAAACTTCCACCCCTCGAATTTCGTACTCGATGCTGTAAGCGCCCATCATTCTGAAGATCGGCGTGATGATCAGCTGAGAGAGCGGCAAAGAACTCAGCGCTCCCACAAGGACCGAAACGATCAGCACGATTCCGATCCGCATCGTCTGCCACAGCGTCAGCGAATTGTTCTTGAAACCGATTGCTTTTAACAACGCGATCTCACTTTTTTCTTTTGTGATGAAGCTCTTTACCATAAGCACTGCCACAAGCGCATTGATACCAAGAACAATACCCAGGATCAACGCCTTGATACTGTCGAGCTGGTCAGCGACATTGCCTATCATATAGCCTATATACTCGCCGGGCGTATAGATATCCGCGTCGGGATAGAGCTTTTCCAACAGTGCCTTTCGCTCGGCGAGGGCAGATTGGTCGGGGCTGTCCTTGTAGTTTACCTGTATTCCGAAGCATCCCGCCGCGTAATCATAATCGAGCTCTGCGTCTTGATAAAAGCGCACGCCCTCACCCATGTTGTTCATACTTTGATTGATCGCTGTGACTGTATAGATTTTTGTATCCTCACCGACCTTGATCTCCACATCATCACCGATCTTAGCGCCAATCTGCCCTGCGGTCAGATAAGTCAGCGCAACCTCGTGAACATTCTGCGGCGGTGTCCCTTCCAAATAGGTATACATATCCGTCGTCACACCGCCCATACCCTGGAACGACACCGAATTTGTGCGCTTATCGCCCTTTTTGATATTTGTCCGAAACATGATCTCCTGAAAAACGTCAACGTCTATCCCGTTTTCAGAAAACATCTCATGCACCTCGGAAAACTGCTGCTCCACCTTTGCCCTATTATCCTCATTGGGATTGAACAGCAGCTCCTGTGAAATAATGTGATCGCTTTGCGCCATATTGAATATCGTGATCAGACCGTCGGAGCGCAGCGTATTGATCGTGTTCACAGGAATAATGACAAGCAGTGTTCCGAGAACAAAAATCAGTATCATCGAAACATAGCTTCTGATTCCGCTGAAAATGTTATTCAAAGCCATAAACGGCACGGCCGGCAGATGCGATTTCCCGAGATTAAGAATCCCCTTTTTCTGAAACCGCTCGCCTGTCTCACCGCTGCGGATCGCGTCAATCGGGGAGAATTTCCGTATTTTTCGCGTACAGAAGTAACTGAAAAATACGACCGCCATGCCCGCCAATATCGCCGCGCCAATATTTACAAGGAAATTATCTTCACCGGAAATAATGATTTTTTGTGAAACGTTTCCTATCATCATTTGACCG
>CAMWMO010000297.1 GCA_947175305.1 uncultured Lachnospiraceae bacterium | reverse complement strand
GATAATAACTACCAGAATCGCCGGTATACAGGACTGGCAGATCGGATCAGGGAACTGATTCCGCTATAGAAAAGGAATAGGCAGATGAAGAAAACATTTCAGGGGATTCTATTGGATATTCTCTATCCGCGCAGGTGCCCCGTCTGCGACAGGGCGGTCAAGCCGTTCGGAAGCCTTATCTGTGAGGCTTGTGAAGAAGAATTTGGATATATCAGAGAGCCATACTGTATGAAGTGTGGCAAGGAACTGGAAAAGGAGGAGTCGGAGTATTGCGGAGATTGTATGCGTCATAGGCATCTCTTTGACAGCGGGCGGGCTGTCTTTGCATATAAAGATATGTCAGATTCCATCTATCGGTTTAAATATAAAGCGAGACAGGAATATGCAGCATATTATGCTGAGTGCATGGCAAAGCAGCTTGGGGAATGGATCATGAGATGCAGGCCCGATGCATTGGTGCCGGTGCCGGTTCATAGCAGTAAAAAGCGCATGAGAGGATATAATCAGGCGGAAGTGCTGGCACGGGAACTGGGTAGAATCATGAATATCCCGGTGGAGACAAAATTAATTAAACGAGTGCGCAAAACAGCGCCGATGAAAGATTTATCTGTCTCAGAAAGACAAAATAATTTGAAAAGGGCTTTCAAAATCTGTCGCAATGATGTAAAATTAAGTACGATTATAATTATAGACGATATTTATACGACCGGCAGTACCATAGATGCAATGTGTTATGAGCTGCGCAGGGCGGGAGTCAGGCGTATCTGTTTTGTGACTCTTGCGATCGGAAAAGGTTTATAACCAATAATAACTATAGGAGGGTAACAGCATGAACGCGAGGAATTGTAGAAAATGTGGAAAGCTATTTAATTATGTATCCGGGCCGCATATTTGTATGGGTTGCAGAGAGGCGTTGGAGGCTAAATTTCAAGAAGTGAAGGATTATATTCAGGCTCATGTCACCGCAACCATTCCGGAGGTATCCGAGGCGTGTGATGTATCCAAGAATCAGATTCAGCAGTGGTTGAAGGATGAACGTCTACAGTTGGCGGAGGGTTCCGGTATCACACTGCATTGTGAAAAATGTGGCGTGGCGATCTATAGCGGACGTTTCTGCGAGAAATGTAAGAACAGCATGGCGAATCAGTTAAATGACAGCATTCGTAAGCCGGAAGCACCGAAGCCCCAGCCGAAGAAGGATGTGAAAGATAATCCGAAGATGCGCTTTTTGGGTTAGGAGAGTTATATGTTAAATGAAAAGAGAATAATCCTAATGACGAAAATGGCGTCCTATGAAGCGAATGAGGGCAAGAAAAATGTTACCATAGGAAGTTATTTTCGTAGTGATTATATAGGATGGCAGGTATTGAAGTCCATTATAAGTGCAACGATTGCATTTGTAGTGGTATTTGGTATGTACATTTTTTATGACTTTGAAGTATTCATGATGGATATCTATAAAATGGATCTGCTGGAATTCGCAAAGCAGGTTCTTACCATGTATTTAAGGCTGATAGTGATATATGCCATGATCTCCTATGTGGTCTATACGATACGTTACAATAGAGCGGTTAAGAGTCTTAGAGTGTATCAGATGAATCTGCGCAGGCTGGCGGATATGTATAGACAATAGGATTTACGAAAGTGTACGGAAAGTGAAAGGATAAATATGACTACCTTACTTGTTGCAAAGCAGATATTAATGACTCTATACAGTAGATATGAGGTATATATCACACCGTTTTTGAAGTTTATGCTGGCGCTTATATCGTTGATGCTCATTAATTCCCGGTTAGGTTATATGGACAGCATAAATAAAATGACTGTGGTTTTGATCGTAGCATTGATGTGCTCCTTTATGCCGATGAACTTTATCGTCATTATGTCAGCTTTATTTACCATGCTGCATCTGTATAAATTCAGCTTAGAGTGCGCGGCAGTGATCGGAGTGGGATTTTTCCTTATGTTTTTACTGTATCTGAGATTTTCCCCTAAAGATACGCTGGTGATCGTATTGATGCCGATCTGTTTTCTGCTGAAAATACCTTATGTGATTCCGCTTGCGATGGGGCTGGTCGGAACACCCGCATCAGCCGTTTCGGTTGCCTGCGGTGTTATTGTATATTACATGATACATTATGTGACACAGAATGTGTCTGCTATTGCGGCTATGTCGGGAGAAGAGATGGTTGCAAGATTCAGGTTTGTCATCGACGGGCTCCTCAATAATAAAGAAATGGTCGTTATCATTATGGCATTTGCAGTCACAGTGATTCTTGTATACCTGATCAGAAGATTGAGCATTGATTACGCTTGGACGATCGCTATGGTTTCAGGTGTTGTTGTGGATGTTATGGTGCTTTTAGTGGGAGATCTTATGTTTGACACGAATGTGCCGTTGTTTGGGATGATTTTCAGTAATATCATTTCTTTCCTGTTGGTGTTGATACTACAGTTCTTTGTGTTCAATGTAGATTACAGCAGGACGGAGAAAGTACAGTTTGAGGATGATGAATACTATTATTATGTGAAGGCAGTACCAAAGGTGGTAGTATCTAAACCGGAGAAGAAAGTTAAGCAGATCAACAGTCAGAAAACGAAGACTGTACAGAGAACAAGAAGTACGCACTGATGATAGTCAAATAAGAAAGGTGGTGAGGGCTCATGCAACAACTAAATACCTTTATGGCGACATATCTTTCGAAACTGCATATGCCCACTGTCCACTGGACGGATATCGTGGAAATTATTATCCTGGCCTTCCTGGCGTATCATATTCTCGTCTGGATTAAAAATACAAAGGCGTGGGCGCTTCTTAAAGGTATCATTGTAATAGCGGTTTTCATTTTACTTGCAGCTTTCTTTAATATGAATACAATTCTGTGGATTGTAACGAACGTGTTCAGTATTGCTGCGATAGCAATCGTAGTTGTGTTGCAGCCGGAGCTGCGTAAGGCACTGGAAGAGCTGGGACGTAAGAATTTCTTTTCTTCGATTGCGGTCTTTGATTCCGGTAAGCCGGAGGGAGGGCGTTTCTCCGACAGGACGATCAATGAGATCGTGAAAGCGTCTGTTGAGATGGGCAAAGTAAAGACGGGAGCGTTGATCGTTATTGAGCAGGAGCAGTCTTTGAATGAGTATGAGAGAACGGGCATTGACGGGGATGGTATTGTATCCAGCCAGTTGCTGATCAATATATTTGAGCATAATACACCGTTACATGATGGTGCGGTGATTGTGAGAGGAAACCGTATTACTTCGGCAACCTGCTATCTGCCATTGTCAGATAATATGGCACTCAGCAAGGATTTGGGAACAAGGCACAGGGCAGGTGTAGGTATATCGGAAGTGACGGATTCGCTTACAGTGATCGTATCTGAGGAGACCGGTAAGATCAGTGTCGCTTACGGTGGATTATTAGAAAGAAGTCTGGATGCCGAGAGACTCAAGGTGAGATTGGCGGATATTCAGAATAAGCCGACAGAGGAGAGGAAG
>CAMWMO010000296.1 GCA_947175305.1 uncultured Lachnospiraceae bacterium | reverse complement strand
TGATTGCATTTTTTCCTGTGAGAATGCTGTAAAAACTCTTTTAATCCAGTTGAATTGCAGTAGGACTGACTACAACACAGAATTGCCACAAATAAACAAGCCATATATTGTTCGTATGTTTGTTGAAAGAGGATTTTGTAAAGACAATGCGGGAATACCTGTAATTGATAAACCAATTAATTCAGATGGAGAGTTTTACCAACTGTGTGCTGAAGTTATATCAGGAACATTGTCTTATTCTATGCCGGTAGTTTATATTAGTTGTGATAAAAGTGGAAAAACCGTAATTAATCCCTCATACTTAGCACATCAGTTGCAAATTCCGGTCGAACGGTACACCCATTCCGAAATTAGCGGTATAGATATTCCGACTTAGCGGTATGCGTTTTCCGCGCCGTCGGTACGCTCTTTCTTTTATTATTGTGATGTAACTATTATTCATCACAGTGTAAAGAAAGGAGCAGGCTATGCACGATTACACTACTATCATTGGTGTCATAGAATTGAGGACTGACCAGAAAAGCTATGACACAGTTCAAAAGCGATACCGTATCGGGAGAAGCGGCATTTCGCTTATCATGAACCGCTTTAAAGACTCCGGATTGTCTTTGGAGGATTTGAAGCAGATGTCTCCCGGGAAGGTCGTTGATCTGATTTATCCGCACGATAACCTTCGGCATAAACGAATCCCTTTACCGGATTCTGAAAAGATCCCTGCACAGATGATACAGATGGGAAAGCATGCGGATCTGAGTTATCTCTGGATCGACTACAAGAAGGAAAACCCTGATGGATATCAACTTTCCCAGTTTTATAAACTGTATGGCGACTATGTGAAAGAAACTTATGGTACTGACCGGGCATCCATGCCTGTCGAAAGGATTCCCGGTGAAAAGATGTATATCGACTGGGTTGGGGACCAGCCGGAACTTTTGCTTGATACATCCACCGGTGAACTGCAGAAAGTCCATATCTTCACAACAACACTTGGTTTCAGCAGCCTTATTTATGCCGAGATCTTTCTGGATGAAAAGCTCCCACAGTTTATTGCAGGAACGGTACATGCGCTGTCATTCTATGGCGCTGTCCCTAAATATTTAGTTCCGGATAATCTTAAGACTGCTGTTACGAAGCATACAAAGGATGAGCTGGTGCTCCAGTCTGCATTCTCCGATCTGGAGAGTTTCTATGATACGGTCATCCTTCCGCCACCTCCACGCAAACCCAAAGGCAAACCCACCGTTGAAAACCATGTCCGTTTCTTGGAGATTCATTTGGTTGAAGAGCTCAGGAAGGAAACTTATACTTCACTGGAAGCTTTGAATGCTGCAGTAAAAAGAATAGTAGCAGACATCAACAAACGACCTTTTCAGAAAAAATCCGATATCCGTGAATCACGCAGCATCGGATTTGAGAAGTATGATAAACCGCGTATGAACCAGCTTCCGGGCGGGAGCTACACGCTTTGTGATTACAAGTACATCCTTAAAGTTCCTGATAATTATCATCTTGAGTATGATGCCCACTACTACTCAGTATTGTATACTTACCTGGGGAAACCTGCAATTCTTAAAGCAACTATGACAGAGATCCGCATCTGCGAAGAATACAATCGCCTGATTTGTAAGCATCCAAGATCCTACCGGGATTTTCCGTTGTATGTTACCGACAGCAGCCATATGCCGCAGGAACATCAGTATTACAAAGGGGTAAATGCACATGATGGAGCTTATTACCGCCGCTGGGCCTCTGTATATGGCGATTCCATGGTCACGTTGATTGACCGGATTCTCCGTAGTCCAAAGCACGAAGAACAGGCCTATAACAGTTGTGCAGGCGTACTGCATTCATGTAAGGATGTTCCGCATAACCTGATTCAGGAAGCTGCTGATAAATGTGTTGCCGCCAATGCCTGCAAGTATTCTTATTTTAAGAAGGTTCTTGGCATGATGAAAAAAGAACATGCCAATGGTACAGCAGGCGCTTGTGGAAAACTGCCTTCCCATCCGAACATCCGGGGAAAGGAGGCCTATAAATGAAGACAAAAGTGGAAACAGCATTATCAGCTGAAGAACAGGTTCTGCTTTCCCGTTTGAAAAGTTTCCGTGTTCCTGAGATGGCCAGAGCCCTTGAATCGCAGCTGAAAGATCCAAATGCAGATCTGAACACATTCATGGAACGGATATCAGAACTCGTAGATGCGGAATGGCAGGCAAGAGCTGACAAGCGGTTTAACCGTTTGATGAAGGAAGCCCATCTCCGGTATCCTACAGCAGATCTGGATGAGACGATCTATCAGCCGGAACGGCAGCTGGATACTCAGACCATAGAGCGTCTTAGTACCTGCCACTGGATTGATGAAGGGAAAAACCTCATCGTGACCGGTTCATCGGCAAGCGGGAAGACTTACTTGATCAATGCGATCTGCATCACAGCCATGCGTCAATCTAGGCATGTCAGGTATATCAAAGCCAATACACTTATGAGTGAAATGGAACAAGCCAGGATCAAATCCACGAATCTGGATTATCTGAACAGACTTACCCGGCTCGATCTTCTTGTGATAGACGATTTTGGCCTTATGGATCTTGATCTGGATAAATGCCGTGACCTCTTCGAGGTTCTTGATTGCAGAGATGGACGAAAATCTACTGTGGTCATCTCCCAGTTTCCTGTAAGATCGTGGTTTGATATGTTCTCAGATAACACCTATGCTGATGCCTGCCTCACCAGGATCACCGATAAGCATCATACCTATCGCCTGGAGATGAACGGCATAAATATGAGGGAAACTGATTGACCCTTAACAGAAGCGGTACTTCGTACCGATTAGAATGGAATAGCCGTTCTGCTTCGGCGGAACGGACGTCCCATTTGAGCGTAATTTGCAGAACTTTGCTTTATAATCTGAAAACACCATTAAGAAAAGCCCTGTATTGTACAGAGCCTTCCTAACCTTTGATCAACCACTAACTTCCATTCTATTTTCTCATAGAGATGATGTTATAGATATATCTCTGCTAATTTTGCAAAATTGTCTTTTTGAACGATAAGTTCCATTTGTTTTTCTTGCGTCAGACTCTCGAATACACCTTAATAGCCTTTCACTAACAGTGGAGTACCTTTTGCCAGTAAATACAGCTTTGTATTCAGCCATTCCTCCACAAGTCCTCAAATAATGCCACACTACCCATAAAGGTTATGACATCCTCAAAACCATGCGGCGGCTTGTAATATTTCAGCTTAATAAAACCGGACCTGCCCATCAAGCACCACCATATTCTACATCTCATACACTTCTGCAAACGCATCATTCACTTCTTGTTATTTTATCCGTTCTTTCTCTGTGATAAAAACCTGTTTCTCTATATTGATTTACCTCATTTTTTATAAAATTTTACCGCTTTATTTTATAAGAACTACCTGCACCCAAGCTTCTTATTCGTAAACGCTTCATAATCAGTACATAGAAGCGAATCAGCAAATCTGCGACAATA
>CAMWMO010000295.1 GCA_947175305.1 uncultured Lachnospiraceae bacterium | reverse complement strand
GCGGCAGGATGAAGGAATCATCCGCAACCGGCTTAAAATCAAGGCTGCGGTAAATAATGCCCGTATCTTTAAAGAAATCGCGGCAGAGTATGGAAGTTTTGCAGCCTATCTCTGGGGATATACCGATAATCAGGTCGTGTATGAGAACGATAAGGTGAGTTCACCCCTCTCGGACGCCATCTCTAAGGATCTGCAGAGACGGGGCATGAAATTTGTGGGAACCACCATTATCTATGCCTATTTACAGGCAGTGGGAGTGATCTATTCCCATGAGGAGGGGTGCTATCTGTGCAGACAGCACACGGAAAAATAAGTTTCGGGAAGAAATGCGGAAGGAGAAACGGCTTATGGCAAAGCATGTTTTGGCAGTGATCGATATGCAGAACGATTTCATTGACGGTACACTGGGTACGAGAGAGGCGGAGGCAATCGTAGAGAAAGTGGCGGCGCAGATCCGGGAGTTTGCAGGGGAAGTGGTGTATACCAGAGATACCCATCTGGAAGGTTATCTGGAGACGCAGGAGGGAAAAAAGCTGCCGGTGCTCCACTGCATCAAAGGCACGGAGGGATGGCAGATTAGAGACGGTCTGCAGAAGCCGGGACAGGAAGAGGCGAAAATCTTTGACAAGCCTGCTTTTGGCTCTGTGGAGCTGGCGCAGTATCTGAAGGAGATGAAGGGTCTGGAGAGCGTTACGTTGGTCGGACTGTGCACTGATATCTGTGTTATCTCTAATGCGATGGTCATAAAGGCATTTCTCCCGGAAGTGACTGTTAGGGTCAAGGCTGACTGCTGCGCCGGGGTGACGCCGGAAAGCCATAAGAACGCACTGGAAGCGATGAAGATGTGCCAGATAGAGATTATTGATGAATGATATAGGGGGAACAAATGAGAAAAAAAGAACTGGCGCTTGCCGTGATCGAGAGACTAAAGCGGGAGTACCCCGATGCGGAGTGCAGCCTAGATTATAATGAGGCGTGGAAACTGCTCGTCAGTGTACGGCTGGCGGCACAGTGTACCGATGCGAGAGTCAATGTAGTGGTAGAGAAGTTATATGAGAAATTTCCGGATGTGGACGCTCTGGCGGCGGCTCCGGTGGAGGAGATCGAAGCGATCGTGCATCCCTGCGGCCTGGGAAAGAGCAAGGCCAGGGATATCAGCGCCTGCATGAAGCAGATCAGGGATGTCTATGGCGGCAAAGTACCGGATGACTTCGATGCGCTGTTAAAGCTGCCCGGCGTGGGGCGAAAGAGTGCGAACCTGATCATGGGAGATGTGTTCGGCAAGCCAGCCATCGTTACCGATACGCATTGCATCAGACTGTGCAATCGGATCGGTCTGGTGGACGGAATCAAGGAGCCGAAGAAGGTGGAGATGGCGTTGTGGGAGATCGTGCCGCCGGAGGAAGGAAACGACCTGTGCCACAGATTTGTGAATCACGGCAGAGAGGTGTGTACGGCACGGACGAAGCCATACTGTGATAAATGTTGTCTTGAGGATATCTGTAAGAAAAATATCTGACGAGAGGAACGATATATGGACAGGCCTGAATATTTTCAAACCGCATTATCGAATTTCGCTACGGATGTGGCCTGTGGCGGGGCAATCAGACACCTGACAGATCAGGGCTATACACTGGAGCAGATCGTGGCAAGGCTGGATTATCCCACACCCCGGTCTAAGGCTCAGCGGATCATGATGGAGCACCTGTACGAAAAACGGGTGCTTTTGTTGCAGGAGCCTTCGTCTGCTATATTTGCACAGCAGGCACAGTTCGTCGAGGAGCAGGATGCCTACGGGAGACGCACATTTCGTAAAATAAGCATTGACTTTAATAGTCAACGAAAAATGACGGATACGCCAGATTTGACAATGCTGTCGCCATCCGGAAAAGAGGCAAAAATGCAGACTTTTTTGTGGAGAGAGTCGGCGTATGACCGTAAGCGGGATGGAAAGCTGACAGAACTGTTACATAGAAAGTGCGAGGAGAACGGAGAGAATCTGTGTTACGTCTCCTGCGCATTTGATTTTTTGGATATTGACTATAATAGTCAAAACCAACAGCAGCGGGGCGAGAAGGGAAGAGAGGACGTTATAAGCTGCCTCAACAGCCGACAGAGAGAATATCTGGTTGGCATCCGCTGGGAGAAGCCGGTGGTGTATCACAGACTGGATCAGCGGATGCGGGAAATCATCGGAAAGTTGTATGAGGCGGAGGCCTACAATGGAGCCTGCTTTTTCATAAGGACAAGAGAAAAACTCTGTCTGTAGAGCCTTATAAAAAGTAGGAGAGCGTACCTCGTTCCGCCTCATGGTGCAGTACCTTATGGGTTCTGTAGTAGGTGGGGGTACAGCCCAGGAACTTCTTAAAAAGCTTGTTATAGTAGCTGGTGTTGTTAAAACCCACAGAGAGTGCCAAGTCTGCGATGGATTGAGAGCTTTGCTCAGAATCCATCAATTTTTTGGTAGATTCATAGATGCGGTATTTCATAAGATACTCAAAGGGGCTCATCTGCAGGGTTCTGGCGAAACAGCGGCAGCATTCGCTTTTGCTGACGTGAATGCTGTCTGCAATCTCCTGCAGGGTCAGCGGTTCCGCGTGATGAGTACGGATGAAGAGCATCGCTTCCTTGACCCGCAGCTCGTCCGGACATACGTGGGGAGCATCGGCGGTTTCGTCCTGAGGAAGCCGATAGAGCAGTTCCGCCCAGAAATGGCACAGATGCCCTTTGGTGACGAGCTCATAGCCGTAAAATTTTTTCAGATTTATTCGTATCACTTCATCGAGAGTCTGCAGCATGGAATTATGCCAGGACTCACTTCCATCCAGATATAAAATCTTAAAAAGCTGATAATTCTGTATCGGAAGCAGATATTGTGTCTGCAGATAGCTGTTTTTATGTCCGAAAATAAAATCCGGGTGAAAAACCAGAGAATGAAAGGTGCAGATATTCTGGTCTTTGCTATGGATGCAGTGCATGACGTTTTGGTTTATGATGAGTCCTTGTCCCGGTTTGATCAGGTAAGTGGCGTTGTCGGTGGAAACCTCCGCAATTCCCTGCTCTACGATCAGGATTTCCATCTCCTCGTGCCAGTGCCAGCGAACCCAGTTCATATAAGATTTTTGAAGATCACAATAGCGGGCGTTGACCGGATAGTCCAACGTTCCGTAATCACTCTTGGAATAAAGATTATCATAGGTTTCTGGAGAATCAACGGCGTTCGCCTGCTCGTTTGTATCGGTTGTAGACAGTGGGATCTGTGTTTTGCTCATGGGGTCTCCTCTTTTGTATTTATCAGGTTTCAATTTAATAATATATTACTTCGTAAAAAGCGCGTGGTCAATCTTTTTCAGGAATAATAATATAATAGTAAAACTATTTTGCGCAAAAATGAAAAAAGGTTGCGCATGGGAGATCATATGGATTCGCAGAAAAATGAAAATATACTGAATCTGGCGCTTGATACATCGCCGGAGAACAGGGAGCGGTCTCTGGAAT
>CAMWMO010000294.1 GCA_947175305.1 uncultured Lachnospiraceae bacterium | reverse complement strand
AGTTTATTATACCAGATATCAAAACTATCAACAACTTAATTTATGTTATACTAGACCCGAAAGTGCTTGAGTTTTCCATAGGTGATGATATGGCAGTCAGGGCACCTGACCAAATACCTATCATTGGTGGCAGAGAGCTGAAGATTGATCTGGGAACGCTACCGGTACAGACGAAGATATCCGCAGATAATAAGATTCAGATCGGAATCAATGTCACGGAATTGGTGAAGAAGGACAAAGACTGGTTTTCTACACTGAAAAAAATGAATAAGAATAACTTCTCGAAATATCTGGTTGATGCATACGAGGATGATGCGAAGGATGAGATTAAGCCGAAATTTAAGGTGATGGGATATTTGGAAGGTCCAATTACCAATTCAGATTATCTAAAGGGAAAACTTTTGGTAGAATTTTCGGTAAAGTACAATAGAGAAAATCAATATAGCATAGTAGGCGTGCCTGTTGTTGTTGAAGTTTCGATTTCCGGTAAGGTGAATGCCGATGGAAGTATTACGTTTACTGCGGAACAGGGATTTTCAGGTGGAACATTAAAAGTCGGCGGAGAAATAGGAGCGGGATTATATGGAGGTGTGGGACTTGTTAAAGTTGCCTCAGCGGGTGTCTATGGAGAAGCGGCTATAGGACTTAAATATGATATATTTCCAGTTGAGGTCAGAGGAGTTAATGAGTTTTATGTCAAAGGCAATGCCGGAGTGAAAGTAAAGATTTTGAACAAAGATGTTGCGAAATATACATTGGTAGATGGCACATGGTATATCATAAACAATGATACAAGTGTGACTGCATTGTCAGATGATTTATCACAGTCAGGCATTTATAATATCGACAACGATGCAATCTATGATAATCTTAGCCGTGCATATCTTAAGCCAGACGGAACTATGTCAGAGTGGACATCGAATGACCAGACCTATGGGGACGGAAGCATCAATGAAACGATTCTGCAAGGAGCTGCTTGCTTAGACATCGTTCCGCAGGTGATCCACATGGGCGATACGGTCATGCTATTCTATCTGACAGATGCAGGCACAGGGCGCAATGCGGCGGATAGAAGCATGTTAGTCTATTCCCTCTGGGATAAGGCGACAGAAAACTGGAGTGAGCCGAAAGCTATACTGGACGACGGTACGGCAGACTTTTCTCCAGATCTTTACACGGATGGAGAGAAAATCTATGCAGTATGGCAGAACGCGAAGGAAAGCCTTACAGAGGGAATGAGCCTGAATGAGATCACGGACAGCCTGACCCTGCATGCGGCAGTCTATGACAAAGAAAAGAATGTGTTCGTGAGTCTGGGCAGTATCGAGAGTGAGAACGGACTGTTTCAGCAGAACCCGCAGATCGTTGCGGACGGAGATAACGTATCTGTCTACTGGTATGAGAACGAACAGGACAACGTGCTGGGACTTTCCGGAACGAATAGGGTCTATCAGGCGATATTGCAGGATGTAAATGCTGTTTCTGATGAGCCGGAAATACAGAGTGTGGAGGAAGAAGAGCCGAATGTAGAAGATACAGACACGGAAGATATGGACGCAGAAGATACAGGTGCCGAAGATTTAGATGTGGAAGAGTCTGATGCAGAGGATGTTGATGTAGAAGACCTTGACATAGAGGAGTCTGGATACAGCGGTATTTTCAGAAAGTATGTGGCTGTCGAGCCTGACACAGATGCTGCCGAGTCGGAGAGAGATGAGACGGACGAAACCGTATCCGAGAACACTTTGCCAGACGAAACTGAGCCGGAGGAAACTAAAGCGGGCGAAACCACCGAACCAGAGGAGACCGAGGCGGAGGAAACTGTTTCAGAGAACACGATACCGGAGGAGACTGTCTCGGAGAACACCATCTCTGAAAATACGATACAGAACACACTGTATGATGCAGAGGACAGAGCGACACAGCTGTGGGTAGTTACCTTTTTGCAGGACGAAACGGAATGTATTGTCTCTGCAGATGCAGGAAAGTCAAGCGATAAGATCGGTTATGCGTATACAGCCGGAAAGTTGGACGGTCAGTATGATGTATCTCAAGGTAGGGTGGTATTTCTTGCGCAGGGAGCAGATGCGGTGACGTTGGATCATGGCGCGATCGGAAGTGTAGAGTTTACTCCGGTGTATGCAGGAGAAACGCTGACATGGTATCTGGACGGTGATATACATTATATAGATGAGAGTGGCGATACCGCATCGCTGTTTGGCGAAAGCAGGCTTCCGTCAGCGACTTATGCGTTGCTGGCTGATGGCACAGGAAGTCCGGAGATTCTTTTCCCGGTGAACTTGGATGGGAAGTCGGACTTGTACCGTATAGGTTATGAGAACGGGGCATTTCAGGCGGCGCTTCAAGTGACTGATCAGGAGGATTACATCCAGTATGCAGATGGATTTATAGACGACGACAAGACGATCCTTGTATATAATAAGATGGAAGTAAACGATGCCTTGGAAGAGGTGAATAACAGCCTGTGTATGGGAGCCCTTGCACACAGCTACCGGGATATTGTTATGCAGAGTGCAGGAAGTATGATTCGACAGGATATAGAGACAGGAGAAGATGTTCTGGAGATCACAGCACAGTTATATAACAACGGAACGGTTAATGTGGATGGATTAAGTCTGTCACTTGCCAAGTCTGATGGGGTGGTGTTGGAGACTGTAGCGATTGGTACGCTTTTAGAGCCGGGAGAGACAGGATACGGTACAGCAGTCTTTTCTTTGGATAATATCAAGGAAGAGGCAGAGTATACGGTCACGGTATCTGGCGTTACCGAAACAGATTTGGGGAATAACAGCAGTTCTCTTGTATTAGGGGAAGCTTCGTTACAGGTCGATGCAGAACTGATCGCAGTGGCGGATACAAGAGAGATGCATGTTGGTATTCAGAATACAGGGGTGACATCGTGCGGTGGCACTGTGAGCGTGCGGGACGCAGAGACCGGAGTAGAGTATTGCAGCAGTGCTTTTGAACCAATCTCTGCTGAGCAGACTGCGTTTGCGCAGATTGATATTGATACAGCTATTTTTACACAGAAAGATATAGTTGCATTGGAGGTGGTTGTGACGCCTGATGCAGAGGGATTAGATGCGGTATGTGATTTTGTGACGGCATATGCGCCTACATATGCGGTAAGCTTTGTGACAGATACGGAAGAATCTATCGTTTATGCCAGTCATGGAGAACGTATCGATTTCCCGGAAAATCCCACGAAGGAAGGTGCATATTTTGCGGGCTGGTATGACACACAAGATTTGCAGACAGGCACGCTCTACACAGAAGAGACTCCTATTATGGAAGATGTGACGCTGTACGCACGTTTTGTGCAGGAGCAGACCAGTATCCCGTTGGAGAACTGTTCTGTCTCTGAGATCCCGACACAGCTTTACACCGGAAAGGCGTTAAAGCCTGCCGTGACGGTGAAGTGGGGAAGCGAAGTCCTTAATTCTAAGAAAGATTACACGGTAAGTTATCAGAACAACAAA
>CAMWMO010000293.1 GCA_947175305.1 uncultured Lachnospiraceae bacterium | reverse complement strand
TGGCAGGCGTTCCCATGGCGGTGAAGGACAATATCTGTACGGAGGGGCTTCTCACCACCTGCTCCTCGAAGATTCTGCATAACTTTGTGCCCACCTACACGGCGGAGGCTTTGAGAAATCTGCAGAAGGTCGGTGCTGTTATTCTGGGAAAGACCAATATGGACGAGTTTGCCATGGGATCTACCACGGAGACCTCTGCTTACGGACCGACCAAAAACCCCAGAAATACAGAGCATGTGCCGGGTGGTTCCTCCGGCGGTTCTGCGGCGGCGGTGGCAGCAGGGGAGTGCTTCTATGCCATCGGCTCCGATACAGGAGGTTCTATCAGACAGCCCGCCTCCTACTGCGGCGTGGTGGGGATGAAGCCTACCTACGGCACGGTGTCCCGCTACGGTTTGATTGCTTACGGCTCTTCTCTGGATCAGATCGGTCCGCTGACGAAAGATGTGGCGGACTGTGCGGCAGTGCTGGAGGCGCTGGCTTCCCATGACGCCAAGGATTCCACTTCGGTTGCCAGAGAAGATACGGATTTTACCGCAGCGCTGACAGAGGATGTGACGGGTCTGCGTATCGGTATTCCCAACGATTATCTGGGCGAAGGCCTTGATGATGAAGTGCGGACGGCTATTCTACGGGCGGCCGACGTACTGGAGAAAAATGGAGCTGTGGTAGAGCGGTTTGACTTAAGCCTGGTGGAGTACGCCATTCCGGCCTATTACACCATTGCGGCGGCGGAAGCCAGCTCCAATCTGGAACGCTTTGACGGCATCAAGTACGGTTACCGCACTCAAGATTACGCAGGACTTCACAATATGTATAAAAAATCCCGCTCCGAGGGCTTTGGCGAGGAGGTGAAGCGCCGGATCATGCTGGGGTCTTTTGTGCTGAGCTCCGGATACTATGATGCATATTATCTGAAAGCTCTGAAGGTGAAGGCTCTGATCAAGAAGGCCTTCGATGCAGCCTTTGCAAAATACGATGTGATCCTGGGACCGGTGGCGCCCACCACGGCGCCCAGACTGGGAGAGAGTCTGGCGGATCCGATCCAGATGTATCTGGGCGATATCTACACCATAGCCGTAAATCTGGCGGGTCTGCCGGGGATCAGCGTCCCCTGCGGAGAGGACAGCCGGGGCCTGCCCATCGGGTTACAGTTGATCGGGGACTGCTTCCAGGAGAAAAAGTTGCTTCGGGCGGCATATACTTACCAGGAAGCACGGAAAGCGGAGAGTATGGAACAGGAGGGACACCGCCATGAGTAAACAATACGAAACAGTCATCGGTCTGGAAGTCCATGTGGAGCTGGCCACGAAGACCAAGATATTCTGCGGCTGTTCCACCGCCTTCGGCGCAGCGCCCAATACCCAGACCTGTCCGGTCTGTACGGGAATGCCCGGTTCTTTGCCGGTTCTGAATAAGCAGGTTCTGGAATATGCCATAGCTGTGGGGCTTGCCACGAATTGCGATATTACCAGATACGCTAAATTTGACAGAAAAAACTATTTTTATCCTGACAATCCACAGAATTATCAGATTTCCCAGCTCTATCTGCCGATCTGCAGAAATGGCGGTGTAGAGATCGAGACGGCGGAGGGCGGTAAAAAGACCGTGGGCATCCATGAGATCCATATGGAGGAGGATGCGGGAAAACTGATTCACGATGAGTGGGAAGACTGCTCGCTGGTGGATTACAACCGTTCCGGCGTGCCTCTCATCGAGATCGTTTCCGAGCCGGATATGCGAAGCGCTGAGGAGGTGATCGCTTATCTGGAGAAGCTGCGTCTTGTGATTCAGTATCTGGGCGCTTCGGACTGTAAGCTGCAGGAGGGCTCCATGCGTGCGGATGTGAATCTCTCTGTCAGGAAGGCGGGCGCCGAAGCCTTCGGAACCAGGACAGAGATGAAGAACCTGAACAGCTTTAAGGCGATCACCAGAGCCATTGCGGGGGAGACGGAGCGGCAGATCGACCTTCTGGAGGCAGGGAAAAGCGTGGTGCAGGAGACCAGAAGATGGGATGATACGAAGGGAGAATCTTACGCCATGCGCAGCAAGGAGGATGCCCAGGATTACCGGTATTTCCCGGATCCCGATCTGACCCCGATCAGTGTGAGCGAGGAAATGCTTGCAGCCATCCGGGAGAGACAGCCGGAGTTTCGGACGGAGAAGATGAAGCGCTACCGGGAAGAGTTTGCCATTCCTGACTACGATATTGAGATCATCACAGGGGAGAAGCCGATGGCGGATCTCTTTGAGGCAACAGTGGCGCTGGGAAGTCAGCCGAAAAAGGTTTCTAACTGGCTTATGGGAGAAACCCTGCGGTTGATGAAAGAGCGGGAGGTAGACGCCGCGGATTTGTGCTTTTCCCCGGAAAATCTGGCGAAACTGATTGCCCTGACAGATAAAAGGGCAATCAACAGCACGGTGGCAAAGGAAGTCTTTGAGGTGATGTTTGAAAAAGATATCGATCCGGAACAGTATGTGGAGGAGAAAGGTTTAAAGACAGTCAACGATGAGGGAGCTTTGAAAAAGACCATAGAGGAAGTGATCGCGGCGAATCCCCAGTCTGTGGAGGATTATCGAAATGGCAAGGAGAAAGCTATCGGATTTCTGGTGGGACAGACCATGAAGCTCATGAAGGGCAAGGCGGATCCCGGTACCGTGAATCAAATGTTAAAGGAGCTGCTGTAGCAGCTCCTTACTATTCGGTATCCTATTTCATTAAATATTCCAGGAATTTTAGTGTAAGATGGGGATCTTCTACAGAGGCGGGAATGCCGATAACGGTCTCTTCAGGATACCCCTGAAAGACGCGGGATTCATCCTGCAGATAGGCGTAGTAGCCCGAGTCGGCAAGTTTGTTTCCACTATCAGGGATGCGGATGCCCACAGCCATCGGTTTTTCCATGGTCGAGGGGTCTCCGTGATCGATTGTCTGTTCATAGACCTTTTGGGCGGCGACTTCCATCTCCTCCAATGTATCGCCGGTATCCTCGTCGAAGGCGGCGGCGTCAGTGTAATAGAGATAGTCCGCATAGGGGGCCAGTTCCTCGGCCGTAAAAACGGAAGTGAGATCATAGAAAAACTCCAGACGGGCATAGCTCTCAAAGTTTTCCGTATCTGCCAGAATGGCGTGGATGTCGCCCACATGCATCATGGCAGTCATTTTCTGGCGGTTGGCGGCTTCATACTGGGAATCGCCGTCAGAAGATAAGGTGATAGAAGTGTCAATACTTACCTGATAAGAGTCGGGATCAATTTCCGCATAGGTTAGAAATTCATCTTCCCATAGAAAAGAAGTATCAATGGTCTCGGGATTATTATCTGCGTTCAGCAAAACGGCATAAAAAGCATAGGGCTTGTTCGTCAGAAACTGCCGGATAAAGCTAATCACAAATATGAGCACAAAGATAACCACGATCGTGTGGACTTTGTAATAATACCAAAAATAAGAGAGCTTTCCCTTGAGAGACATATCTTTGGCTTTTTGATGTTGTTCTTTGA
>CAMWMO010000292.1 GCA_947175305.1 uncultured Lachnospiraceae bacterium | reverse complement strand
ATCATGAACAGAAATGCCGGAAGCAGGAACACAACCGCCGGCTTCTTATTTCGATAAATATTTGCCCCCATGAGCCACCTCCATATTTTGTTATAGAAATACTTTTTCTTTTTAAAAGAGGCAGGGATAACCCCCTGCCCCTCCTCATTTTAAATATCACTCGTTACTCTTACTGATCTGCGTAAGCGTCAAGACCTTCCTGTACCGCATCTTCTGCCGCAACTTTGCCGGTTACGATCTCAGGCATGCCGTCGAAAGTAGATACACGGCAGTCACCCATGAACAGATCCTGTACTGCTCCTGTCAGAGATGTAACCCCGGACATCATATCCATTGCCTTAACCTGCAGCGCGTTGAACTGTGTGGTGTCAACTTCCGGCGCATTCTTCAGTGCGGACGCTGTGTGCTGTGCGAAGACAGGAACAACGCTGTCAGAAGTCATATACTCTACGAAGTTTACTGCCGCCGCCTGCTTCTCAGGATCTTCCCAAGCCTGTCTGGTGATAAAGTAACCGGAGGAAAGACCACCAACCAGATCAGTTGCTTTTCTGTCGCCCTTGCCGGGTACATAAGTCACATCAAAGTGAGCGAGTTTGTCTGCATCAAGAGTAGAAGGATCTTCCGGATCGGACTGGCATGCGCCTACGATACCGCCAACCTTCCAAGAACCATCGATCAGGAATGCTGCCTTGCCATCTGTGAACATAGCGAAGGTCTCATCGTCCGTTGCGGAGAGTGTGTTGTCCGGGAAGCAGCCCAGCTCATACAGCTCTTTGATATCGTTCATACCTGCAACCCAAGCCTGACCGTTTGCATCACTGACGTCTGCCGGAATCTCAAGGTGTGTTGCCGGAGACTGGTTGTTGAAGATTGCGAACTCCCACCAGTAGTGAGGGATGTTGCCGAGCGCTGCTGCGATGGGTGTGTAACCTGCATCTTTGATCTTCGCACAGTCCTCTTTAAACTGATCCATCGTATAACCTGCGCCCGGTACGGATACGCCTGCCGCGTCAAGCACTTCTGTGTTGACAAACATTGCCTCCCAGTAACCGTTTACAGGTACTGCATACTTCTTATTGTCTACCAGAGATGCCGCGATCAGGTCATCATTCATATTAGAAGCATAATCCGGATATACCGAACGAATCTCATCGATGGAAACCACTTTGTCAGCCTCGATGAAGCTGTTGGAGTCTGCCCCGTTGAAGAAGAAAAGGACATCAGGCTCGGAACCTGTCTCAAAGTCTGTGACCACTCTCGTCTTAAAGGTCTCATCAGAAGTTGCGGAAGTATCGATTACGGTATTGCCGGTCTCCGCTTCCCATGCTGCCACTGCATCCTTGTAATTCTGCGCATTGGCGTCCTCACCTGCGAATGTGGTTGTCACTACCAGCTCTACCGGGCCTGTGGACTCTGCCGGTGCTGCTGCAGGCTCTTCCGCCTCATCGCTGCCCGCATCGCTCTCTGTGCTTTCCTCCGCATCTGCAGACGGCTGCGTATCTGCTGCACTGCCACCACCGTTGTCACTGCCGCCGCAGGCTGTCATGGATAATACCATTGCGCCCGTAAGCATTGCTGCTATCAATCTTTTTTTCATTTCTTTCTTCCTCCCTTTCTTTTGCTGATAACTGTTGTTTCTTGTTTCAACTTATGTACTTATCATACGCCCCAAAAGAGTTTCGGAAAATTGTTGGTATTGTTCTTTTTTGCCTTTTATTGTTCGGTTGGTACAATTGTTTTGAGCAAAATTGTGCTGACCGTATGTTCCCTGCTGTTCTCGGCTATAGATAACCCACAATCCGCCCCGTATATCATCTTTAGTCTCTGGTCAACATTACGAATCCCCAGACTGACCCGCTTCTCCCGGGACGGCTCAATGTTCTGGGACAGGAGCCTGTCAATCTTGTCCTTGTCTTCTTTCGTCAAATGGCCATTATCCTCCACCTCGATGCACAGATAACCGTCCTCCCGGGTAAACAGCCTGATCTCCACCTGTCCCTGTCTGGTTATGTCCATGCCGTGCTCCACCGCGTTTTCCACAATGGGCTGAATAATAAGCCTCGGCACCTGTACCTCCATAAGCCGCTCGTCAATCTGTTTCGTACACCGGAACTTCGCCCCGAAGCGTTGGGAAATAATGTACAGATAAGCGTCCGCATAGGCCATTTCCTCCGCCACCGTGTGGAACTGCTGCTGCTTCCGGTTCATGGTTTCCCCCAGCATGGTGGAGAGCGCCTCAATCATACCGCTCACCTTGTAATTTTCGTTAAGCCGCGCCTCCCAGTTGATGATTTCCAGGGTATTGTTCAAAAAATGCGGGTTGATCTGGGACTGCATTGCCATGATCTTTGCATCCCGGAGCGCAATTTCCTCCAGATAGATCTTATCAAACTGATTCTTAAGCTGCAAAGACATATGATTGAAGGAATCTTTCATCTGATAGAATTCCTCGTTGTCCTCCGTATTTTCAATCTGAATTCCCAGCTTCCCCTCTCTGACCGCATTGGACACCGTGACAAGCTCCCGCAACGGGCGGGTTACTTTCTTATGGAAAAACCATATCATCTGGATCAGGAGTGGGATCATGAACAGGAGCAGAATAAGGAAAAGTGACTCCAGACTGTTTATTCCGGCATGAGTAACCCCTTTGTCCACACTGACCGCTATTACCATCATTCCGCCGTACAGATTCAACCTTCGATAGGCATGAATGGATTCTCTCCCGCTGCCCCGAACATACAATTCCTCCTCTTTTTCAAGCTGTTCTCTCAGCTCCTCTGACAGGTACCGTTCCTCCTGCCGCCCCGCCATCATCAGCTCGCCGTTCCAATAGAAGGCCGCGCTCTCGTAGCCCCAAATCCCCGCATAACTCTCTATCAGGGAGGACGGGTTCAATTCCAAAACCAGTACGGCATAGGGCTGGAACTTGGAATTCACCAGATTCCGTACCATGTACACTCTGCCCTCAAGCCCCACTAATGTGGTGCGGGTGTCAAGATCCTGCGCCACCTGAAGTATCCTGTCCTGAGCCGTTTCGTAAAAGAATTCAATATCCCGGTAGGTTCCCTTGTTTCCGGTGACATTCATCACATAGTATGTCTCCGCCGGGTCTTCCAGCATAATCAACTCCGCCGTCCGGCAGTTATCATTAAACTGATACTGCTGTTCCAAAAACAGGATCACCTTTCTGTGGAAGTCCTCCTTCTCCCCCTGCATATAGTATGTCTGATAGTGCTCGGCGATAACCTGCATATACGAAGCGTTCTTGGAGGCCGTTTCGCAATCCTTGATCTGCATGCGCACAATCTGCGTCGCCTTCTCTAACGACGTCATGATCGTCTGTTCCACCTGTTTATGGCTGTTTGCCTCCACAAAAAATATAATAATAAAAGTCAGCATCAAAAGCGGAAAAAGCCAGCCGAAGAGAAGAGTTCTCACCATACTCCACCGAAGCGATTTCCGTTTCATAAATTTTTGTCTGATCCAACCAATGAATGTGTTCATTTCCAT
>CAMWMO010000291.1 GCA_947175305.1 uncultured Lachnospiraceae bacterium | reverse complement strand
GATCAGATCGTCCATGACGAGCACAGCGTTGCGGTTATCCCTCAGATCATTGACGCTGATCGTCTCCTCCCGCAGCCGTCTGCCCTCCTCCAGGTAGGCTTCCTTTCTGTCGATCAGATATTGCAGCTTTTCCATTTCCTCATTCAGCTTAAGCTGCGCTTTGCCGACCTCCATCTTCGCCTGGGTCTCAAACTGATATTTGATATCCAGAATGCTCTGCATCCTGTATCTGAATTTCGCCATGGCAGGTCACCCCTTACTCCGCTTCCGGATCCGCAAAGAGCTCCCGCAGCATATCCACGGCTTCCTCATAACTGTATTTCGTATCCACATCCTGCAGCAAAAACTCGTTGACCGCGTCGATCTTCTCGATAGCGTAGTCGATATTCTTGTTGCTGCCGCTCTTGTAGGCGCCGATATTGATCAGATCCTCCGCCTCGTTGTAGGTCGCCAGCACATTCTTGAGTTTGCCTGCCAGTCCTTTATGTTCTTTATCCACGATCTGACTCATACATCTGGAAATGCTCTGCAGCACGTCGATCGCCGGATAATGATTCTGGTGCGCCAGCTTTCTGTTCAGCATGATGTGGCCGTCCAGAATACTTCTCGCCGTATCCGTGATCGGCTCGTTCATATCGTCGCCATCCACCAGAACCGTGTAGAGTCCGGTGATGGAGCCTTCCGCCGCACAGCCCGCTCTCTCCAAGAGCCTCGGCATCTCCGAGTAAACACTGGGAGGATACCCTCTGGACACGGGCGGTTCCCCGCTGGCAAGCCCGATCTCACGCTGAGCCATGGAAAAACGGGTCAGAGAATCCATCATCAACAAGACGTCCTTTCCCTGATCCCTGAAATATTCCGCGATAGCACAGGCAGTCTTAGCCGCCTTATTTCTCTCAAGGGCTGATCTGTCCGAGGTGGCTACCACCACCACGGAGCGGCGCATGCCCTCCTCTCCCAGATCGCGCTCCACGAACTCGCGCACCTCTCTGCCGCGCTCGCCGATCAGAGCGATCACATTGATATCCGCCTTGGTATTGCGTGCAAACATGCCCATCAGTGTGGATTTGCCCACACCGGAACCTGCAAAGATCCCGATACGCTGCCCCTTGCCCACCGTCATCAAGCCGTCTATCGCCTTGACGCCGAGCGGGAGCACATCCGCGATGATCTTTCTGCTCATGGCATCCGGCGGCTGCGCTTCCACGCTGTAGGGCACGCCCGGCATATATTCGCCGTTGATCCTGCCCAGACCGTCCAGCACCTTGCCCAAGAGATCGTCACTCACCGGCACCGTCAGAGGATTTCCCGTGTTCTCCACGATACATCCCAGCCCGATCCCGTCGGTATTGTCACAGGGCATCAAAAGCGTTCTGCGCTCCTTAAATCCTACTACCTCCGCCGTGATCGGCGGATAGTCGTCGCCCACAGGATAGATCAAACAAAGATCCCCCAGCTTTGCCTCGGGACCTGCCGACTCAATGGTCAGACCTACTACATTCTCCACCCTGCCCTTTTTCTTAAAAAAGGTGTCGTCCTTTATGCTGCTGTATTTAGAATAATTGATCACTGTATTCACTGTTACGCCTTTTCATAGGATAACACTCGTATTTTTTTGTTGAGTTCTTCCAGCTGTGTGCTGATGCCGCAGTCAAAAATACCGCCGTCAGTCTCGATCAGGCAGTCTCCCTTGGCAAGCGCAATATCCTCTATGATCTCGATCAGACCCCTGCCCGCCGCAGCGCCCTCCATAAGGGTCTGCTTCTGCATGTTGACGTAAGGATAATCCTCCGCCGACACATGTACGATAAAAGTCTTGCTGCTCTCCACCTTGCGCAGTGTGGAATCCACCAGGTGTACCAGAATATCTCTGTTATCCATCAGATCCACACCGAAAATATGACTGTAAACATCGGTGATCGTATCCACAAACCGGGGTTCCAGATCTTCTAACAGTTCGTCAAATTCAGCCTCCAGCTGACGTCTCTTCTCAGCCAGCTCCTGTTTCATGCCCTCCACTTCGGACATTCCCCGCTGATAGCCCTCGTCATAGCCCTGCTTCGAGCCCGCCTCGACTGCATTGACACGTTCTATCTCGATCTGCCTGCGGGCGTCCTTCATCATCTCATCGATCTGCTCCTGGGCCTCGTCCAGCATAGCCTGTGCCTGTGCTTCAATCTCCTCCAGATTAGGACCCGCCTCGACCGCCTTGATCACATTGCCGCTGCCCTCTCCGTCGGAAAAGAGTGCATCAATCTGCTCGCCCTCGATACCGCTCACAAACTCAGGCTCGCCTTCCTCACCTTCTTCTCCAAACTCCGCCAGCGCCGCAGCAGCGTTCGCCCTGCGGATGTTCTCCCACTCCTCAATGCGATCCGCCACCAGATCATTACTGTCTATCACGCACTTCTCTTCGTCAGTCACTTTGACCCAACCGGCCTTATATAAAGTTCTGTTCTTAAACTTATACAATGATCTCGTCGCCTCCGCCTCTGGAGATAACAATTTCTGCAGCGTCTTCCAGCTTTCTGATGATATTTACGATCTTCTGCTGTGCTTCCTCCACATCCTTCATACGGACAGGACCCATAAATTCCATATCCTCCTTGATCATAACCGCCAGACGCTTGGACAGGTTATTAAAGATCGCATTCTGCACATCCTCGTTAGAACCCTTCAGAGCGATCGCCAAATCGGAGTTATCCACATCACGCAGCACACGCTGAATCGCGCGGTCGTCCAGAAGCAGGATATCCTCGAAGACGAACATCTTCTTTCTGATCTCGTCCGCAAGCTCCGGCTCTTCGATCTCCAGAGTCTCCATGATATGTTTCTCTGTTCCTCGGTCTACTGTATTCAAGATCTCTACGACAGCATCCACGCCGCCGACGATCGTGTAATCCTGATTCACCAGGGATGATAACTTGGATTCCAAAACCTTCTCCACTTCCTTGATCACATCCGGACTGGTCCGGTCCATCACCGCGATACGCTTCGTCACATCCGCCTGTCTGTCGGGCGGGAGCGCCGATACTATGAGCGCCGCCTGACCGGGCGCCAAATAGGACAGGATGAGTGCGATGGTCTGCGGGTGCTCATCCTGAATAAAGTTAAGAAGCTGTGTAGCATCCGCCTTTCTGACAAACTCGAAAGGCTTCACCTGCAGGGACGCCGTCAGCTTGCCGATCACGTCCATCGCTTTCTCTGAGCCGAAGGACTTCTCCAGAAGCTCCTTCGCGTAGTTGATACCGCCCTCGGCGATATACTGCTGTGCCAGACATACCTGATAAAATTCGTTTATCACGCTCTCCTTAAGCTGTGGCGTAATACTTCTGGTATTCGCGATCTCCAGAGTGAGCTCCTCCACCTCGTCTTCCTTCAGGTGCTTAAAGATCATCGCGGACTTCTCCGGTCCCAAAGCGATCATCAGGATAGCAGCTTTCTGAATGCCGTTTATCTTCTCATCCGTCTTAGCTTCCATTTATCTTACACCCAGTCTTCGTTTAACCAG
>CAMWMO010000290.1 GCA_947175305.1 uncultured Lachnospiraceae bacterium | reverse complement strand
CCGGTGCCCCGCAGGCAGAGATGACCCCATCTCCTCTATGCTTTCAAAGGCAAGCAAGGTTACTCCCGCTTTCTGCAAATCACGGCATATCTCCTCCGAAAAGGCTTCTCTCTGAGCACACAATATGGCACGTTTTTGCGTTAAGAATAAATAGGACAGAAAAACCGGCGTATGCTTCACATCCCCGCCGCGCAGATTCAAGAGCCAAGCTATCTCATCCAGCGCTGTCACAAGAAAGGCATCCGCTCCGTATTCCTCCATCTTCTCCCGTACCTTTAGAATCTTATCCTCTCTGGCAAGTCCCGCATAGGAAATTTCCAGTTCCCACACCGGCTCCGCAGAAAGCGGCGGTCTATCTTCCCAGATCAGATCCACCAGATCTCTTTTCTCATAGAAAGTAATCTGTTTTTTATCCGTTTTTTCCCGAAGTTCCTCCACGAAGGCGCCCGTCACCGTCCTTCCGTCGAATCCGATCACTGCCCCCTGAGAAAGCTCCTCTCCCAGATACGCCGGCAATGTAGGGACACCCGGCTGTCCGCTCTTCATCAGCTCAATCCCGCTTCCCGACAGCTGACTCTCCGCCTGTAAAAAGTATCTGCCGTCCGTCCAGAGCGCCGCCCTCTCCGGCATGACAAGCAGTGTTCCTGCAGAACCCGTAAACCCTGACAGATACTCCCTTGCCTTAAAATGATCTCCCACATACTCAGAGCTGTGGAAATCATCCGTAGGGACGATATATGCCGCCAGTCTGCGCTTTTTCATCTCCGCCCGAAGCGCCGTCAGCTTTTCCGCCGTATTCATATCGTTTTCTCCTCCTCTTTACCCGCAAGCACCAGCGGATTTCTCCAAAACGCCCATAAAAGTTCTATATCCATAAAAAGCCAGATCACCGGCTCACAGAAGATCACCGCCATATATTGAAACCGCGGTATCAAAAGCACTACAAACAGATACTTTCCGATCAACTCGATAACGCTGGAAATGGTGGGCAGTATCTTGTTGCCAATGCTCTGCAGGCTAAACCGGGAGGGGTTAAGCAAAGCCAGAATCATCAGGCAGGGAGCCACCACCCGCAGATATAACGCACCGTTTTCTATCACCACCGCCTCTGAAGAGCCGGACAGCAGCCGCACCATCAAGGGCGCAAGCGGAATGGTAAACAGCGTGATCACCGCCGTCAAAACCGCCCCACACAGATAGGCATATTTCACCGCCCTGCGGATCCGCCCCATCTGTCCTGCCCCAAAGTTTTGCGCCACAAAAGTACTGACTGTCTGGCTGATCGCCATATAGGGCATCATCAAAAAACTAAAAAGCTTTCTGGCCGCCACATGCCCTGCGATCACCAGATACCCCAGACTGTTGATCCCGGACTGTAAAATAGCCGTTCCCGCATAGACAATGGCGCTCATAAATGCCATGGAAAGTCCCTGTGCCAGCATCTCCAGATACAGTGCCTTATCCCATACAAAGTGTTTTTTCTTCGGAATCAGGATATCGGCCTTTTTCACAATATAAACCAGACAGGCGACCACCGACACGCCCTGGGCAATCACGGTAGCCACCGCCGCACCCTGCACCCCCATACCCACCTGTTTGATAAAAAACAGATCCAGCACGATATTCAGCACCGACGACAGGACTAGAAAGACAAGGGGCATCACACTGTTGCCTATGGCGCGCAAAAGCCCTGCGCACAGATTATAAGCAAACATGACCCCGATAAACATGGTGATCGTGGAAATATAGGCATAAGACTGGTCTATGATCTCAGCGGGCGTATTCAGGATTTCCAGCAGGGGATATACAATAAAACGTGCCGCCACCGTCATGACCACTGTGGTGCAAAACCCGATCACAAGAGCGGCCGCCACAGACCGTTTCAGATGATCCAGATTGCCATTTCCAAAGCTTCTGGCCGTCACGATGCCAAGCCCGTTGCCGATCCCCAATGCAAATCCAATAAGCAGATCATAGATCGCAGCAGCCGCACCCATAGCCGCCAGCGCCTCATCCCCCAATGTGTGCCCGATGATCACCGTATCCATGGTATTATAAAGCTGCTGAAACACCCCGGAAAAGAAAAGCGGAACGGCAAAGATGAGCATGACTCTCAGGATCGGCCCGTGCAGCAGATCCACATCAAATTTTTTCTTCTGCGTCTCAGATTCCATATGCTGTCATTTTCCTCCGTCCTACTGCTCCGGCACCACTGCGTAAAACTCGATCACCTCATCGCTCTCATTGCGCAGGCTGTGGGTATGCCCCTTAGGGCAATAATGACAGCTTCCCGCAGGCAGGACCTCCTGCCCGTCATCATAGAGGACTACACCTGTTCCCTTCAGCATAAAAATGATCTCGCTGTTCGTGTCATGGGTATGTACGCCGATGGTCGCGCCCGGCTCTAAGGACGCCCGCATGATCTTACATACCGCATCTGTGTACATATGGGTCTTAAACTGTTTTTCTCCTCCCTTAAAATTAGGGATGATCTGTTCCTCGATCGTATCAAATTGTAAAATCATAATGTCCTCCGTTCTGAAACATTTTCCTCATAAAATCGTGATTCAATTTTTACTATACTCTCCCGCCCTTTGAAACGCAAGACTGAATTATTTTCCCATTTTTACTTAATCACTACTATTTCGTTTTGTTTTATGATATTATAAAAACATGGCTGTACACTTCTCGTTTAGGAGGGATTACATATGAGTCAAGAATCAAAACGTTCTCAATCCAATATTCCTATCTATCAGCGATTACGTTTTAAATTAATTGTTTTTTTCCTGATTCCGGCGCTCTGTATTGTTGCCCTTGGTGTTGTTTCCTATCAGAAGGCCTCCAATGCCATCATTGCAAGTTACGAATCGTCTGCATCCCAGACAATGCATATGACGAATCAGTATCTGACGCTTGCGCTCAATACGGTTCGCTCCACTTATAAATCCTATTTAAACGAAGAAGAAGTCACGAAATACTTTCAGGGTATTTATGATACCGACACTGCTCTTCGCACAAATATGAATAAAACCTATACCAAGGAATTGAATACCAGCGTCAATACAGATGATCTGGTTTCCAATATCTATCTGATCTCCGATAGTGTGCCCTCCATTACTACCACTTCCACGCAGACGGAAATGCTCTATTCACTTTTTACGGACACACCGGAGGGCGCGCTTGCCAAAGGAGATAAATACAATTATTATCTTCTGGGAAACCAGTCCTCTGTAAATGAGGCGCTGGGCACGGACTCTTCACGCTATGCACTCCGTCTGATCCGCGGATTCAATAAGGGTACGGGAATGATGATCATTGATATCAGCAAGAGCGCCGTTGTCGACACCTTATCTTCCATTGATACCGGAGAGGGCGGCTACACCGCTTTCATTACCTCCGATGGTACGGAATTATATCCGGACGGTACTTCTTCCGTTTCCGACACAGTTTTTACCGAGACGGAGTTTTATCAGGCGGCGCTCGCGTCAGAAGAAGAAACCGGTGAAAAATATG
>CAMWMO010000289.1 GCA_947175305.1 uncultured Lachnospiraceae bacterium | reverse complement strand
TATTGATCTATGCTCATACTTCCACCTCCAAATCCACCAGCTCCCCGTAATTTACGCCAGCCGCGGCCTCTGCCACCAGCGGCACGTCAAACTCCGGGAAAGGCTGCTTTTCCATAAGCCCCTTAATGAGCCGCCCGGCCTCCTCCACCTTATCCTCCGGCAGGTAGAATACAAGGCTGTCATGGACGGTAAGGACGGGGAGAATCCACGGATACTCCGGCAGCTCGGCAATGATCCGGCCCATGGCCAGCTTGATGATATCGGCAGCAGTCCCCTGTATGGGCGTATTCATGGCGCACCGCTCCGCAAAGCTCTTTTTCCCCCAATCCTCGGACGCGATACCCGGAAGGTAACGCCTGCGGCCCAGCCATGTTTCGGAATACCGCCTTGCTGCTGCCTGCCGCTTCACCGCCTCCTGCCAGATAGACAGCCCGGCATAACCGGATTTTAAGTTTGCAATGATCTGTTCACATTCTTTCAGCGTGGTATTAAGCCCCGCCTTGAATTTCAATGTTTTCTGCAGGCCCTTTGGAAATAAACCGTAAAAACAGCCGAAATTACAGTTCTTGGCAATCGACCTTCTGTCCTTGTAATTCTCCGCCTCCTTGTCCTCCGCCTGCTCTGCTGATATATGGTAAATGACCGCCGTGGTCTGTGCGTGGATATCGCCGCCGTTCCTGTAAGTTTCCAGCATTTTTCCATCCCGGCAGTAGAAGGCCCCGACACGGAGCTCCACCTGCGAATAATCCAGCTCCATAATTGCGCACCCTGCAGGTGCAATAATAAGATTCCTGATACCAATAGGATCACTGCCCTTACGAGGGCAGTTCCCCGTAATGCAGACCTGCCCGTGTCGGCGTACCATGATAAAACCGCTCGGGACGGTTACACAATAAACCTTACCAGAATAAGGCCGCCGGATTTTCTGTGCATTGGCTGTCAGGCTGTAATTCCTGTCTGTAACATCCACCTGATAATTCAGTGCCGCATTCGGGTTCCCGTTATCATACTCACGCAGATGCGCCCGCTTCCCCGTCAGGGAATATAAAATCTGCATCCAGTCCGCATTTCCCTTCACAGAACTGCTGTAATGGTTCTTCCGGGTAAAGCACCCGTCCCATTCCGGCAGCTCCGCAAGGATAGCCTCCACTGTTTCCAAGTCATAGTCAAAGAGCCATGCGCCCCAGCTTTTTTCTTCACCAAGCAACGCTATGATGCTCTCCGTGGCAGGGCTTTTCCGTAACCGAATCCGCACCTGCCCATCTGACGTCAACGTATCGGAATATGGGATATCACCCTTTTGTATGGCCCATATCAGTCGGCGGTATTTCCTCGCCTTCATAAATGAGAAATCTATCCCGTTATCGTGGATATACCCGTCTGCCTGCGTGGCCGCAAGCAATGTGACTTCATAATCAGACAGGTGCTTTTTCCCAAATGGGAACCGGGCCGCCTGTAGCTGGCGCATATCCTTTCTGTAGGCATCCGCTGACACGACTACATAGGAAAGTGTTTTCCGATCCTGTAGCAGACAGCGGTGGTCAGGGGTCATGCACAGGTCAATATGCTGGTTGCGGATTTCTACCATTTCCCCGTTATACTCCCGCTCGATATAGCCAGCCGGGGAAACAAAACTGATCTCCCCATTTTCCCACTGTGCCACCACATCCCCCTTCTTCAACTCCGAAAAAAGCACAAAGCCGCGCTTAGTCAGGATTTCCGTTTCACAATCAAAACAATTCTGCATGTTAGGATTGCGGGCGGCAAACCGGCCTGTTTCCGTCCCTAAGGGCATCAGGTCAGGGTGGATGCGGCCCGTGGCGTTGTTTACATGGCGGATATACCCGTCCAGATATGTCCCCTTGATCTTTCCCCAGCGCCGGTATTCCTGCACCAATTCAAAGAGCCGGGTAAGCTCCGGGCGGTTCCCCCGGCACCAATCGGCCAGCAAAATCATAGTCTCATCATCCGCCGCCTCCTGATACTTAGCCGTGGTCTTTAGCACCGGCAGGCCGAGGTCATTAAAAAGATAGCTTTTGAATGCGGAAGTGGAAGCGTTGGCCCCGATCTCCACATCACCGATCAGGAAAGCGATCTCCTCCCGGATTTTTGCAAGACGCTCCTCCGCCTCTGCCTGCTTCGCCTCCATGGCCGCCTGATCCATCAAAATACCGTTATAGCGCATGATGCCG
Source organism: uncultured Lachnospiraceae bacterium (assembly GCA_947175305.1). Taxonomy (GTDB): domain Bacteria; phylum Bacillota; class Clostridia; order Lachnospirales; family Lachnospiraceae; genus UBA3282. Next base: position 1,325 of record CAMWMO010000289.1, on the reverse strand, counting down.
CAGTATACGGCGGTGGGGCTCTCCACCTGCTCCACAAGGAAACGGTGCTTCGGGAGATACCGGTCAAACCAGCCATTGAATAAGTGATAGAGCCGCAGGGCATAGTCGCTGTCGGCGCAGGCATAGCGCACGGTTTCCGCATCCTGCGGGGACAGTTCGTCGAAAAACCTTCCATCTGTCACTGTCGCAAAATCCGGCAGCTCCACGCCGAAAAGCTGCGGCACGAGGGTTTTCAGGCCGCTGTCCGAAAGGTTCCTAAAAGCGGTGGCGCTCTTTAGGGTAAGCTGGGACGCCGCTATGGTATCATAGACCGGGGCCTGCACCACCATGCCGAGGGCATATAAGAACATGGCTTCAAAAGAAAGGTTGTGGGACACCTTTATCACCGTGGCATTCTCAAAGAGCGCCCCCTGCAGATATCCCATGACCTCCTCCGGCCTTTCGATATTCCTGCCGGTTCTATGCCGCAAAGGAACATAGATGCCGCTGCCCTCGGATACGGAAAAGCTCACGCCAGTGATCGTCGATTTATGGGCATCCAGCGCCGCCTTTTCCTCCGCGCGGTATGCCTCCATGGGCGAGGTCTCAAAGTCGAAAGCCACGACGGCGGCCCCGGCCAGATAGTCTTTTATCTTTCCATGGTCTGTCACACATGAATAATCCATCATTCCTCCAATCTGCCCGGAATACGGGAAAGGCCGGGCGGCCCCTCCCAGCGCCGGACACCTTATTTACTGTAAGGGCGGGATGACCTCCCCGGTCTCCGGGTCAACCATGGCCTCCGCCTCTGCCTGCTCCTGCTCCTCCATATCAAAGCCCACACGGCGGCTGTATCCCTTCACCTGCTCGGAGAGCTTGGAAATCAAAATCTGCTCCTCGCTGGTAAGGGGACGGTCAATGGAAAACTGTGCCTGTGAGTAGGCAATGCCGCTGTTGTTGGTGGCTTTCTTCAAGGAAAAACGGGTCACAACAGAATTGCTCTTTTTCCCCTTGGAAAGAAGGCGCTTGATATAACGGGAGAACTCCCGCATGGAGCCTGTGGGCAGGGAAAGGATCAGCGGGAAAAGCTCGCCCTCTCTAAGCAAAAATACCCTGCGGCGGGTCTTGCAGGCTTTGCTGTTGTTCTCGCCGGAGCCGAACTGATTCAGCGGACAGTTAGCGCATACGCCGCCCGGCTCCCCTTCCCCGGTCACGCCGTCAAAGCTCCCGCAATCGGGCGGATTACTGCCGCCGGTATATTTCTCCTTGTAATACTGCAGTACAGGATGGTAGTACAAAATGACTGCCGAAAATTCCTTCACGGTCTCCGGCTCGTCGGCCTCGTC
>CAMWMO010000288.1 GCA_947175305.1 uncultured Lachnospiraceae bacterium | reverse complement strand
ATATTGGTGTCCAGATTGATCACCAACGGATCACGGAAAGTCTGAATGGAAGAGATATAATTCTCCTCATAATACTCCTCGAATCTGCGGCTCATGCCAAATTCCAGGTTAAAGGACAGCTCCCTGCCGTCTGCGGTCTTCACTGTGCCCTTGGTAGAGAAAGTGGTACTCTCCTCCTCCATATGATAGCGCTGCATCTGATAACCGTTGACGGTATACAGGGTAGTGCCTCCCGCCGCGGCGATGGGATTATTCAGTATCCCTCTTTGTCCACGGAAACGGAATAAAAGTTCCAGCAAAAATTCCACACACTGCTGCTTGATACTGCGCATAGCCTCCCGCTCGTCATTTCTCGTAGAAATCTGCCACGCGCCGGACATATTGCGCATATGTGCGGAGAGATCCTCCAGCTTCGCGCCGTCATCCTTCTCCTCTTCTGCTGCCTTTTCTCCAGTGCCAAGCTGATTCTCAAACAGAGAATCCAGTGAGTCCTTTCCGCCCGTGATCGTGCCTCTCACACCCTTGGCGGTCACCTTCTTGACGGATTGATAATTCCTGGTAGACTGCATTTCTATGGTACCGGAATCAATGATCAATGTTACCTCCTTTTGTATAAGACCGCTCCCATGCCTGCCCGTGTCACCTGACTGCGCCTTCCCTGGCGCGTGGCAATAGAAAAGACGGCACCTTTATGGAAATTCCTTTTCCGCAAAAATACCGTCCCTGGTCTCAACATCATTCAGATTACAGAGAAAACCTGCCCTGGCCATGAGCCATCCTCTCTGTAAACTATATATCGGCGTTTTTTCCAGATTCTTAAGATATCGTCATATCAAATATTCATTCCTGCACGTCTAAGTAGGCGGTGTACATACCGCTGATCTGGCTCTCATCGAGTACATATTGCCAGATATGGAGTTCATCATAGCTGGCTCGAAACAGCAGGTCATTGCAATTGATCCCCAGATAAGCCTTTATATTCTCCGGGTCCAGATTTAGGCAGGAAACCTCTCCCGAACCGATCATCTCACTGTTCAGATACAGATATCCCGTGACCTTTCCTCTCTCGGAGACTTCATCAGCGTTCACGCAGATCGTGATATAATTCCACTCATTCAGAGAAATACATTGTTTTGGATCCATGGAGGGCCGGACTTCACAGGCATTATTCCAGCCCGCGTCGATCGTATTAAAGACCGGTACGACCACCTCTCCCTCCTCCGTCGTCTTTTTATTAAAAGAAAGAAAACTCTGGCTGCCGCCCACATCCATAAGATGGGATCCTATCACTAAAAAAGGAGACCAGTCCTGCATCTCCTCCGCTCGAAACCAGAAGGAGATCGTATAGGATGCATTAAGCGCCTCTATCCCCAAAAGTTCCACCCCGTAACTGCCGTCCAGATAGATCGCATCCCCCTCGACGCCCTCCGTAAACAGCGGCAGCACATCCGCTGCCTCCGGATAAGTTCCCGCATTAAATCCGTCCTCATCTCCCGCTCTCGTCACCACCACAGCATCTGTGAGCTTTCCGTTAAAGGAAAAACTGTAGTCCGCCTTCGGCACATTGCTCAGAAGAACATCATTCACGATCTCCTTGGAAGAATCCACCTCCGGCTTTTCCGGCTCAAGTCCGGGCAGAGCGACAGAAACCGCCGTCTCCTGATCGCCAGCCCCTGTCTGCACGTTGTCCTGTACGCTGCTATTCTGTTGTAACCTGCCCTCTATGGCCGCATACACGAACACTGCCGCCACCAAAAGAACGGCCGCCAGAGGTACAATCCGGCGCAACATACCGCCGGCTCCCCCTTTTACCCCATTATTATTCCCCAATACTTTTTGACTCCTTCAGTCAATTTACTCTGTTATAATTGATCAGACACCCCTTTAAAATGATCTGTCTCTCCTCGTCCGTCAATTCTCCCAGCGTCAGCGTGAAGGGCACAAGCTCATCAGCCTCTACCGACACGCGATATGCCTGGATCGTCTCCGCCTTCTCCTCCACAGCTCTGCGGATCCCCGGGAAGAACAGGTAATCCAGATTCCGGAAGGGCAGCTCTCCCTCCTCGATCAAAAACGGCAGCATTCCCCAGTTGATCAGATTCGACCGATACCGCTTGGTTGCATACTCATTGGCGATGTTCGCCCAGCCGCCCAGCACCTTCTGACAGCTTGCGGCCTGCTCTCTGGCCGAACCGTCGCCCGGCTTCACCGCAAAAATGGTGGAACCAAATCCTGTATTCTCATGGGAGGCATCCGTAAAGGTCTTCTTTACCACATGCATCACAGGCTTCACATCGGGATGCGCCTGACAGGGATGTTCTCCCTGCATTCTGGCTTTCTCCGCCTTCTGGATATCCTTTGCACGCTCTACATACGCAGGATCCTTTCTGGATAAGGTAAACTCCGCAAGTCCCAGCGGATTAGAGCGGTAAGAAGATGTCTCCCCGGAAGGGATCAGCTCATCCGTGGTGGTGACAGGATCGTGAATCTCCGACACCACCCGCAGCACCAGATTCTCCGGCAGAGCGCCCATAGCGGGCCAGTCCTTGATATTGGGCCCAAGCTGAATCTCCACACTCTCATCCGCCACGCCCTTGGAATCAAAGACGCGGTTCGCATATATATTCGCATCAAAATGATATTGATATTTTCCGATCTCCCCGTCAAATGCCGTAGCCGGTGTCAGAACACCTTTGTTCGCCGCCGTCGCCGCGATAGAGCGGGCATCCATGAGAGCCACGGAAGAAATCTGTCCGCTCTGCAGCTTAGAGCCCTCTCTGTTCGGGAAGTTCCTCGTAGAATGCCGGATACTGAAAGCATTGTTCGCCGGTGTATCTCCCGCGCCGAAGCAGGGACCGCAGAAAGCGGTCTTTAACACCGCGCCGGTCTCCAAGATCGCCGCCGCACAGCCGTTTTTGATCAGTTCCATATAAACGGGCATGGAGGCCGGATATACGCTCAAGGTAAAGCCATCAGAACCAATGTATGAGCCTTTCAGAATATCCGCCGCCGCGCAGATATTTTCAAAGCCGCCGCCGGCACAGCCTGCGATAATGCCCTGATCCACCATAAATTTCCCGTTCACGACCTTATCCTGTAAAGAATAAGGCACCGCGCCGTCCAGACTCACCTTGGCACGCTCCTCCACATCGTGAAGCACATCTTTCAGATTCGCATTTACCTCATCAATGGTGTAGGTATTGCTGGGATGGAAAGGCATAGCGATCATGGGCCTGATCTTTGAAAGATCTACCGTGATCATACCGTCATAATAGGTTATCTCGCCCGGATTCAGCTCCTTGTACTCCTCCGCCCTGCCGTGGATATCATAAAACTCCCGAATCTGCTCGTCCGTCCGCCAGATGGAAGATAAGCAGGTAGTCTCCGTGGTCATCACGTCGATGCCGATCCTGAAATCCGCACTCAACGCCGCCACACCGGGTCCCACAAACTCCATCACTTTGTTTTTCACATAACCGCTGTCAAATACCGCACCGATGATGGCAAGTGCCACGTCCTGCGGG
>CAMWMO010000287.1 GCA_947175305.1 uncultured Lachnospiraceae bacterium | reverse complement strand
CGCCGACACAGATGTCAAGATGATCTTTCGCATCCTCTGTTCTCTATGCCGCTGCTTTAAATCGTCATAATTACAGTCGAACATGGGCGCCGCCAGACGAAGCAGTTCGCCCTTCATTTTTCTGCGTATTTCCCTGTGTGTGCTTCCACGCACATCCGCCGCCAACGGCTCCACGGGAACCCTTTTACACATGACACTACCGTCAGATTTATACTCTTTCTCCTCACGAAAAAGCAATTCCTCAGGAAATGAGGTCTCCGGCTCTCCCTCCACCAAAACCGCCAGTACATGTTCCCTGTCATGCATCTGGATAAAGGTCTCTATCTCCTTGCGGCACCACATTGACTCATTCAGTCTAGGGGAACAGATGACGATCAGGTACTCCGAATGCTCCAGCGCCTCCGTGATCGGATCAGCAAGATTGCTCACAAGAGGCAGCTCCTCTCTGTCACGAAATACTCTGTGGATCCGGGTCTTGATCCGACTTCCATCGCTTTCTTCCGCTTTATGCCGCACCACACTGCGCGGCAGCTTGAAGCTTTCCAAATATTTATGCAGTGTCTGTGCCACAAAACTGTCCGGCTGCGCGTGCCGGTAGCTGATAAAGGCATCATACTGCCATTCTTCTGCTGTAACGATATCTTCTCCCTTTTTTATGCTATTCACCATGTTTTTCCTCATACGTCCTAAAGAAAATATCCCGTTCTACAACATAGATATCATGTTTATCGTCGCATCGCACTGCCAGATAATCTCCCGGTCTTCCCAACATATATTTCTCCGCATCCCAAGCGGTAAAAACTTTGACCCTTTCGGTCAATTCTTTGGCATGTATGTGTGCACCGCCGCTGGCAATACAGATCTTCGCGTGATCGATCAATTTCATGACTTCTCCCGTGGAACGATCATGTATCGTCGGTTCATATAAAAGATCGCAGTGTGTATGGTCCTCGCATTCATAATAAGGCCTCTGCGTCGCTTCATAAGTCCTGACAAAACGTTCCCGGCGGTTTGGATAAACCTCCCCTTTGATTCCGACCATAATGATCAGATCTTCCTCCACCACCAAATCCACATCGCCTTCCAGCGTCCGGATCGTGATGGGCGTCCCGAGCGGCAGCACATCCTTTGCCTCCACATAACCGAGCGGAATCGCTTTTTTCACATAGGAATGCATATCCGTCAGGTCAATATCATATTCTTTCGCAAAAATAACCTGGCAGTGATCGAAATAATCATTGAGCCGTTCACTGAAAAAAGCCTCCGAATGCAGTGTCGGATAAGCATCCTCATAGAGCGTCATATTGATGAAGCCGCCCGCCTTCTCACGATGCCCGCCGCCGGAACCTACGCCCTCCGCCAGAAAAGCCGCCAGCTCATTGGCCTGTACCTCTTTCACACAGCTGCGGACAGAGAATTTATAACCGTCCCTTGTTTCATTGTAGACCACGCAGCAATAGACTTCCGCCACCTGGATCAGGAAATCACTGATCAATCCCAGAATATTCGGATCACAGGGTTTGGACTTGATGATCGCATAGTTATAGTCATCGTTATAAATATACCGGATCATAGCCACCCCTGCCACTTCCATCTCCTGCAGAGAGAGATTGGAATTGCGGAATAATGTGATCAGCGTCTTATCCACGGGAACTGCTTCCCGCATATCCATATCCAGCGGATTAAATATCTCCGCAAATTGATTCGTGTCCGTAAACAGTCCATAGTACAATGCCGTGCCCAGCTTTATATCTTTTATCTCATACCCGGATCTGCACAACATCTGCCATACCAACGTAGAGCAGCTCCCCACATGAGGATTGATCTCGCTCAGTTCCGGCTGTACCGTCTCTATCTGGTGATGATCGATGACTGCCACCTGCTCCGCAGGCAGCTTCACCACATTGCCTGCGCCGTACTGACAATCCACCATGATCAAAAGTCCCGGCAGCTTTCCGTCCGGCTGTGCCTCCGCATAAGCTGCTGCATCTTCTATATGAGTGATGGGAATGCCCAGATGCTCCAACATCAACAGCAGATTAGGCTTTTGTATCTTATTCCTGCCGCCGTAAATCAGATGTGCCCGCCTGCCTCTGGATTCAAAATAGCGGCAGAGCCCAAACCCTGCCGCAATGGCATCCGCATCGGGATTATCGTGACACTGTACCATGATCGGATCATATTCTACAAGTTCTTCCAGCCTCATCTTACTCTTTTCTCCTCCGTGCTAATTTCTGTCGGGCTCTCCCGCATTCATATCCGTGTACATATCGAGGAGTCCCACCGTCTCTGAAGCCGGCCGCCCATAGACATTACAGCATTTATGGGACACATTTTTGGCCTCCTCGCTCTTTTCATCAAAGGTAATGCTCATGCGGTATACACCCTGCTCAGATTCCGCATCCAGATGCCGCATGATCTCCTCAATCATTTCCTTATCGTTTCCTTCCATGTTTTCCTCCCTGTCAAAGCATTTTGTCCGGTCATTTCCCATCAGGCTGCAAACACACATTACCACAGAAAACCAAACGGATCGAAATAACTGTACTCATCAAACAACGCCTCGACGTACGCTTCCCATTCCCGCTCAGACATTTCAAAAAATGCGATGTTCGGTTTCGCGATCTGCTTCACTCGTTTCGACAGCGGCTCCACCGTGATATCTCCCGTGACCGTCAGGAGCTCTTCCTCATCCACATTGACCAGAAGTTCATCCAGCTCCAGATCAAAGCTCTCCCCCGCTTCTATGTCGGACACTGATCCTTCCGCTTCCACATTGACTTCCTGTCCGGGCCATTTTACCGTCAGTTCCGTATCAAAGTTGTTTCTTCTACAATTTAAATCCCACGCAATGGCCGCCTTCTCCTCTGTCTCCTCATCGGTAAAATTATATTTTATGTCTGACTCTATCCGATAGTCATCCTTCTCCAGACTCTGTACCAGCTGCCAGATGATTTCTCCACTTTTTTCCTTTTTTCTCCCTCCGTCCTCACCTAGTCCGATTCTTCCCTGCAGCTTCTCGATACTGCGCTCTTCCCCCAGAAAATAGATCTCGGCGGTAAGGGTCTGTCTGCCATTGGATATTTCCAGTGGCTCCTCGATCTGAATGCTTTCGATCCGATTCGCTTTATTTATCTCAAACAGAAAGCTGATATCGTCCGGAGCGGATATCACATTAAAGCTTCCGAGAAGCCGCATTGCCTGCTCCTGCCCTAATCCGGAAGCATCCACATAGTCATACAAAACCTGCCTGACCAGCTCATTGAAATACATACTGTCAAAGCTGACCCGGTAAAGATCCCTGCCCGCCTTCTCTATGGTCATATGCTCCCTGCATTCCCTGACCTGCAGATCATAGCGATCCAGGAAAGCACCTGCAACTCCCTCCTCCTTCGCAAAAAGAGTCAGATCCGGAAACAGTTCGATAGAAAAATCGTCTCCCTCAGCAGGCCCCATAAAATAATCATCCGCCCACATGGAATGATTGTACTGGCTGAGCACATTCTCATTTTCCACATACATATCTTCTAAA
>CAMWMO010000286.1 GCA_947175305.1 uncultured Lachnospiraceae bacterium | reverse complement strand
GAACGGGTTGTCTTTTTTGGGATACAACCTTGTCAAAAAAATAACAATGTGGTACGATACCACTGTATTGTATCTCGTATGAGAATAATAACAACAGGAGGATTGTACCATGAAAAATGAAAAGACCTATGAACTGGTGCTTACGGCACTGTTCACCGCCATAATCGTGATTATGGCATTCACACCGCTGGGATACATCCCGCTTGTAGTCATCAACGCGACGATCATTCATATCCCGGTGATCCTTGGAGCGCTATTTCTCGGACCGAAGAAAGGTGCATTTTTAGGATTCGTATTTGGACTCACCAGCTTTATCAACAACACAATTAATCCGGCTACGGCCTCGGCGTTCGTGTTTTCGCCGGTCTTAGCCTATAGGGTCGCGGGTGTATCAGGCATCTTTAAGAGTCTGTACATCTGCTTCGTTCCGCGTATTTTAGTGGGCGTGGTTCCCTACTTTGTCTATCTTCTGATCCGCAGGGTCGCGAAGGGAGAAAGCAAAGGGGGTAAGATTGCTGTAAATTTAATAGCATCTGTTATATTATTTGCCTCCGTCAGGGCATTTCTGATGCGGCTGTTTCCGGAGGTTCTGAGCGCGGCCATCTGCACAGTGATCGGACTTGTGGTGGGTGCAGTGCTTATGGCAGTGCTGACCGCAGGGAACATAAAGAAAGCCTCTGCAAATATCGCGCTGTCCTATGCGGGGCTTGCGGGCGCTTTTACCAATACGCTCTTTGTCATGAGCGGTATCTTTGTGCTGTATCGTGACGCTTATGCCCAGGCAATGGGCGTGGCAGGGGAAGCGGTGCTGGATGTCATCATGGGCGTGGTGGCCTTCAACGGTGTGGTGGAGGCTGTGGTAGCGGCAATCATTGTTACCGGCGTCGGACTGGCGCTGACCCGTGTGAAACCTTTGTACGCGAAAGCGGAGTCCGGCGGTAAAGAAAAAGCGGCCGCCAGAGCATAAGCGTGCTGCAAGAACGGAAAGGAAGAATAACAACTGTGATTTTAGCGATTGATATCGGAAATACTAACATAGTAATCGGTTGTATAGACGAAGAGAAGGTGTGTTTCGTGGAGCGTGTCTCCACGAACCATGCCAAGACGGAGCTGGAGTATGTGGTAGAGTTTAAGACACTCTTTGACCTCTATCATATCGAATTAGAGCAGATCACAGGCAGTATCATTTCCTCTGTGGTGCCGCCCCTGAACAATATCATAAGGGCGAGTCTGGAAAAGCTCTTTCATCAGCCGCCTATGGTGGTGGGACCGGGCCTTAAGACGGGCCTTAATATCCTGATGGATAACCCGGCCCAGCTGGGAGCGGACCTGGTGGTAAACGCGGTGGCGGGCCTGCAGTATTACGGTGCACCCATCATTATGATCGACATGGGCACAGCCACTACCATCAGCGTGGTGGACGAGAAGAAGAATTATGTGGGCGGCATGATCCTGCCGGGGGTGAAGGTCTCTCTGGATTCTCTGGTAAACCGTACCTCCCAGCTGCCGCGCATCAGTCTGGAAGCGCCTAGGAAGGTGATCGGCAGGAATACCATCGACTGTATGAAGAGCGGAATCGTGATGGGACAGGCTGCCTGTCTGGACGGCATGATCGAGCGGATTTATGAGGAACTGGGGTATGAGGCGCCGGTGGTGGCCACGGGCGGCCTGGCGGCGAGCATTGTTCCTTATTGTAAAAAGAAGATCGTATGTGACAACGAGCTTACCCTGAAAGGGCTTGGGCTGATCTATCACAAGAATGTGGAGTAACATATGTTATTAAAAGGAAAACATATCGTGTTGGGTGTAACCGGCAGCATTGCCGCTTATAAGATCGCCTCTCTGGCCAGTATGCTGGTCAAGAGGCAGGCGGACGTGACAGTGATCATGACGCCCAATGCGACGAATTTTATCAATCCGATCACTTTTGAATCGCTGACCGGAAACAAATGCCTCGTGGATACCTTTGACCGCAATTTCGAGTTTCAGGTGGAGCACGTGTCCCTGGCAAAGCAGACGGATGTGGTGCTGGTGGCGCCCGCCTCTGCGAATGTGATCGCCAAGGCGGCCCACGGGATCGCGGACGATATGCTGACGACGACCCTGCTGGCCTGCACCTGCCCGAAAATCGTTGCACCGGCCATGAATACCAGAATGTATCAGAATCCCGTGGTGCAGGATAATATGAGGACATTGGAACGTTACGGCATGGAAGTGATCGCTCCGGCAAGCGGCTATCTGGCCTGCGGCGATACGGGAGAGGGCAAGATGCCGGAGCCGGAGGCGCTTCTGGAGGCGATCATCCGGGCGCTCACCCCGAAGGATCTGTCCGGGAAACGGATTCTTGTCACTGCCGGACCTACCAGAGAGAAGCTGGACCCCGTGCGGTATATCAGCAACCATTCCACAGGCAAGATGGGCTATGCCATCGCCTCTGCTGCTGTGCGCCGCGGCGCAAAGGTGACACTTGTGTCGGGGAAAACGGATCTGTCTTATCCGGCAGGGGTGGAAGCAGTGCCGGTGGAGTCTGCTGCGGATATGGCGGCGGCCGTGAAAGAAGCGGCGGATGAGCAGGATGTGATCATCATGGCGGCGGCTGTGGCGGATTACCGGCCTGCGGCTGTGGCGGATGAGAAGATGAAGAAAAAGGATGGGGAGTTGTCCCTTGCCTTAGAGCGCACGGAGGATATTCTGGCGTGGCTTGGCGCCCACAGACGGCCCGGGCTCTTTCTCTGCGGTTTTTCTATGGAGACGGAACATCTGCTGGAAAACTCCAGGCAGAAGCTTGTTAAGAAGAATATCGACATGATCGTGGCCAATAATCTGAAACAGGAGGGAGCAGGCTTTGGTACGGACACCAATGTGGTGGCCCTGCTCACCAGAGAGGAAACACGGGAGCTGCCCCTGCTTAGTAAGGAGGAAGTGGCGGACAGGCTGCTCGATCATATTTTGGCACAGAAAACGGAGGCGGCGCTATGATTCAGGACCTGACGGAGGGAGACCCGCAAAAAACGCTGATCGGGTACACACTGCCCATGTTTATCAGTGTGGTCTTCCAGCAGTTTTATAATATGGCGGACAGCATGATCGCCGGCAGATTTGCGGGGGAGGACGCGCTGGCGGCGGTGGGCGCATCCTATCCGATCACCATGATCTTCATGGCGGTGGCGGTGGGAAGTAATATCGGCTGCTCTGTGGTCTTATCCCAGCTTTTCGGTGCGAAAGCGTATGCAAAAGTGCGGACGGCGGTGACGACCATTCTGATCACGGGAGCGGTTCTGGCGGCGGTCCTGACTATGACGGGACTTTTCACAACACCCGTTATGATGCGCATGATACAGACGCCCGAAAACATTTTCGCGGACGGAGCCCTTTATCTGAGGATATACATAGGCGGCTTTGTCTTTCTTTTTTTATATAATGTGACTACCGGGATGTTCAATTCTCTGGGAGATTCCAAAACGCCGCTCTATTTTCTGATCGGCTCTTCGCTGGGGAACATCGGACTGGATCTTTTGTTTGTAGCGGTATTT
>CAMWMO010000285.1 GCA_947175305.1 uncultured Lachnospiraceae bacterium | reverse complement strand
ACAAATGATATACCAAGCAGTTATGAAACGAAGGAGACTACAATATGGGACATGATGTATATGCCGAAAAGGGCTTTGTAAACAGAGGAAATCTCTATCGCATGAAGGAATTGATGAGAAGAGCGGAGCAGGGAGACAGAATAACGCTGGCATTTCTGGGAGGCTCGATCACTCAGGGTTCCGTTTCCTCACAGTACACAAACTGCTATGCCTATCTGGTCTATGACTGGTTTGTAAGACGTTTCCCCAAGACCGCGTTCACTTATGTAAATGCGGGCGTGGGCGGGACGACCTCACAGTTTGGCGTATCCAGGGTAGAGGAGGATGTGCTGCGTTACAAACCGGATCTGGTGATCATTGAGTTTTCGGTCAATGATGATAATAACGATTTTTATCGGGAGACCTACGAGGGACTCGTGCGCAGAGTGTATGGAAATGCCTTTGCACCGGCGGTCCTTCTGGTGCATAATATTTTTTATGATAAAGGGATCAGTGCAGAGGAGAAGCACCGGGAGATCGGTTCTCACTATCAGCTGCCCAGTGTCAGCATGAAGCCCACTATTTATGCGGCTGTGACGGAAGGAGCCATTGAGCGGCGGGAGATCACGCCGGATGATCTGCATCCCAATACAGAAGGGCACGCATTGCTTGCGGAGGTCATCACAGAATGTCTGGATCAGATTTACGGGCAGAGACATGAGGCGGAAGAGCCGTTTCCTATGCCGGAGCCATTGACAAAGAATGCTTACGAAAAGGCGAAACGCCTTCAAAATCATAACAGCGCACCGATCTGTGAAGGGTTTACAGCGGATCCGGCGTTTAAAAAAAATGTGACAGATATCTTTCGCTGCGGCTGGACGGCAGCGAAGGTGGGCGACAGAATCACCTTCGAGGTGGAGGGAACAGAGATCGCTGTGCAGTATCGAAAATCAGTAAAGCACCCGGCGCCTGTGGCGGTTGCGGTGGTAGATGGGGATGAGGCGCATGGGATCACACTGGATGCCAACTTTGGGGAGACTTGGGGTGACTGTCTCCATATCGATACCTTGGCGCATCATATGCCTATGGGCGTGCATACGGTGGAGATACGGCTGACACAGACCCATGAAGACGATGCGGTGCCATTTTATCTGGTATCGGTCATCGCGTCGGCATGGGGATTGTGATAGCGAAAAAGAAACTATATAAAGAAGGGAAGGGATACATATGTTTCGAGAGGATTTTGTATGGGGTGTAGCGAGCAGTTCTTATCAGGTGGAGGGAAAGGATCCGGAGGATGGCGCCGGAAAAATGATCTGGGATACCTTTACGGAGGAAGGTCATATTGAGGATCACACGGATGCTTATGTGGCCTGCGACCATATGCACCGCTACGAGGACGACTATAAGATGATGCGCCTGCTGGGGGTGAAGGGCTACCGTTTTTCCATCAACTGGGCGAGGCTGATACCGGAGGGGACGGGACGTGTCAACGAGAAGGGTGTTGCGCTTTATCGGGATATGATTCTGGAAATGAAGAAGAATGGAATCACGCCATATATCACTATGTATCACTGGGAGCTTCCGCAGGCGATTCAGGATCGCGGCGGATGGCTTAATGAGGAGATCGTGGAGTGGTTTGGCGAGTATGCCAAAGTGGTTGCCGAGAATTTTTCGGATCTTTGCGAATATTTTATTACACTCAATGAGCCGCAGTGCTTTGTAGGGCTTGGACATTTGCACGGCATCAATGCGCCGGGCAAAAAGCTGTCTGTCAAGGAGACCTTTCAGATCACCCACAATGCGCTGCGTGCTCACGGGCAGGCGGTGATCAATCTGCGCAAGTATGCGAAGCGTCCCATTCAGGTGGGGTATGCGCCCACCTGCGGCATGGCCTATCCGGCCAGTGACAGTCCGGCAGACATTGAGGCGGCAAGAAAGGTTCTCTTTTCCTTCTATAACCCGATGGATAACTGGACCTGGAATGTGGCATGGTTTTCGGATCCCGTGTTCCTGGGGCAGTATCCGGAGGAGGGACTGGAGAAATTCAAAGAGTATCTGCCGGAGATCACCAAGGAGGACCTGGAGCTGATTGCCCAGCCTCTGGACTTTATGGGACAGAATATCTACAACGGTTATACCGTGCGCGCGGGAGCGGATGGAGAACCGGAGTTTGTGAATCGGCCGGCAGGGTTCCCGAAGACGGCGGCAGGATGGCCGGTGACGCCGGAATGTCTGTATTGGGGCGTGAAATTCTTATATGAGAGATATAAGCTGCCTCTGTATATCACGGAGAACGGTATGTCCTGTCATGATATTGTATCTGTGGACGGCAGGGTACATGATCCCAACCGCATCACATTTTTAGACAAATATCTGTCGCAGCTGCAGCGGGCGGCGGATGACGGTGTGGATGTGAGAGGGTATTTCCTCTGGACCTTCTGTGATAACTTTGAGTGGAATAAGGGCTACACCGAACGGTTCGGTCTGGTGTATGTGGATTTCCAGACACAGAAGCGCATCGCTAAGGATTCCGCTTACTGGTATAAGAAGGTGATAGAGAGCAATGGAGAGATCCTTTCGATCAATCGGAAGGAGATGCCTGTTTTATTTTTAAATCCCGTATTCAAGCAGATGATCTGGGGCGGTGAACGCCTGGGGACAGACTGGCCTTATCAGATTCCGGGAGAAGGTACCGGAGAGTGCTGGGCAGTGAGCGCCCACCCCAATGGGGACTGTACTGTGAGAGAAGGGATCTATGCAGGAAAGACGCTGTCGGAAGTTTGGAAGGAGGAGCCGGAGCTCTTTGGCAATACCGGACTTGACCGCTTCCCGCTTCTGACAAAGATCATTGATGCCAAGAGCGATCTGAGTATTCAGGTGCACCCCGATGACGCTTATGCCGGCACCCATGAGAACGGGTCTCTGGGTAAGACGGAATGCTGGTATATTCTGGATTGTGAGGAGGATTCTGCGCTGGTGATCGGTCACAATGCCAAGGATAAAGAAGAACTTACGGCTATGATCAGAGAGGGCAGATGGGGAGAGTTTATCAGGGAACTGCCCGTGAAAAAAGGAGATTTTATTCAGATCGATCCGGGAACAGTGCATGCCATCAAGGGTGGCATCATGCTCTTAGAGACACAGCAGAATTCGGATATCACTTACCGTGTTTACGATTATGACAGACTGACCGACGGAAAACCCAGACAGCTTCATGTGGAGCAGAGTATTGATGTGATCACGGTGCCCGCCAAGCCCGCGGGAGAGAGCGTCAAGAAGGCGGCCGATCTGCCTAAAGATCAGATGAATCTGCTGATTGCCTGCGACTATTATAAGGTATGGAAGATTGATGTGACGAATCAAATCGCCTTCCCGCAGGAACATCCTTTCCTGATTATGAGTGTGACGGCGGGCGATGGTCTGCTCAACGGACAGCTGATTCAGAAGGGTGATCATTTTATCCTGCCCTGCGGCTATGGCGAGGTGGAACTGCAGGGAGAGATGGAGATCATTGCGGCTAGTGTATGAATATGAAATGGAAAAGGTTTTGGGCT
>CAMWMO010000284.1 GCA_947175305.1 uncultured Lachnospiraceae bacterium | reverse complement strand
GTGATAGATGTCACAGCCTGCCATCGTTAAGGAGCGGGCCGCCTCCCACTGGTCTACCTCGGGCTGCAGGCCGAAAGAGTAGTTTCGCCAGTCATAGTCAAAATTCTGTGTGATGAACTGCTCCGGGCGTGCATAGGAGGAGACGATCCCGCTCTGCATCGCCAGAAAATCGGTTACCAGCTTTCGCTGAAACTTCTGATACTCGGCACCCAGACTGCCGTTGATGGTGCCGCGCACGTCCGGGAAATCCTCCCAGGAATTAATCCGGTTGCTCCAGTAGTCCAGTCCCCACGCCTTGTTCAGAAGATCCAGATCATCGTGAAAAAGAGTCCGCACATAGGCCACAAATTTTTCCTGTGCGTAGGTGGAGCAGGTGTCGTAGGATTTGGTCTCGTTGTCCAACTGAAATCCGATCACATGATCGTAGGGGGCGACCTCCTCCATCAGTTTCCGAATGATCCGCTCCACATGCTTCAGATACATGGGATGAGCGATATCCATATTCTGTCTGTGGCCGTATCGTCCCGGGCCCTGATGGGTCTCCGTGATAATGTCGGGGTACTTGCGCGCAAGCCAGGTGGGCACTGCGTAGGTGGGGGTGCCGACAATGACCTGAATGCCGTGCTTCCCGGAGCAGGAGAGCATCCGGTGCAGATGCGTGAAGTCAAAAACACCGTCCTGTGGTTCCCAGGTGCTCCAAGTGGATTCCGCGATGCGGATCACGTTCATTCCCGCCCGTTTCATCATTTCCATATCGGTCTCGATGCGGTCCTCAGGGAGATATTCATCATAGTAGGCGGCGCCGAAGAGAAGTGTGTCTGTTTTCATGATTTCCTCCTGTTTCGAGTGCGCGGGCACTCGATTTTTTAAAGTAATGGTTGCGCAGGGAAGCCTTATCTGGTACGCTGAAAGGGAAAGAACAACCGTTTGCGCATGGTTTATGTAACTATTATATCATATCTCAGATGCCGGTACAGTAAAACATTTAAGAAAGAATTGCAAAGCAATTCTTTGGTCGCAGGATGCCGTTCCTGCGATGACCTTTTGGACAGGGGGACAGGTGGGATGATGGATAAAAATCTGACAATAGGAGATATCGCACAGGCTCTTGGCGTTTCCAAGACTACCGTGTCCCGGGCCATTTCCGGCAAGGGCAGGATCGGAGAGGAAACCAGAAAAAAGGTGCTCGATTACATTGAGACCCATCACTACAGACCCAATGTGGTGGCGAAAGGACTGGCGCAGAATAAAACCTATAATCTGGGGCTGGTACTGCCGGGCGACTATCATCTCGTAGACCTGCCCTTCTTTCAGAAGTGTATGCTTGGTATCAGCAAGGCAGCTTCCGAGAAAGATTATGACGTTCTGATCACTATGGTATCGAATGACCGCATTGGTCAATTAAAACGTGCGGTGACCAACCATAAGATAGATGGTGCGATCCTCACAAGAACACTGATAGATGACAGACCGATGCAGTATCTGCGGGAGAACGGCGTGCCCTTTGTGGCCATTGGCAGCACTGAGGACAGTACGGCGGTACAGATTGACAACGATCACAGAACCGCCTGCAGAACTTTGACGGAAAAGCTTTTGGAGCGGGGAATAAAGCGGATCGCGCTGATTGGGGACGATGAGAATTATATGGTCACCAAAAACCGCCTGTGTGGTTTTGAGGATGCTTTCGAAAATCGACCGAATGAGTCAGTAAATTGTCGGATCCTGTTGAATGTGACTCATGCGGACATGGTGGAGGGAATCGTGGAGGAGCTGCTTTCGGAGGGCACGGACTGTATCGTTACCATGGATGATTTTCTCTGCAGCCGCGTGCTGAACGCTTTACAGAGGAGAGGCGTAGATGTGCCGGGACAGATGCAGGTGGCATCCTTTTATGACAGTGTATTTTTGGCGGAGCATATGCCCCAGGTATCCTCGATCTGGTTCGATGTGGAGGAGCTGGGCAGAAAGGCCTGTGAGCTTCTTTTACAGATTCTTGCCGGGGAGAGTGTGGAACAGAGGACTCTTTTGGGGTATCAGCTCAGGATGTAGGGTGACTAAGGCATATTGTGCGAATAAATGATATCTGCGATCATAGCCAGAAAAAAGACAATAACAGGGAATAATGACAGGATAGCTATCTTTATACTTTTTTTCTTTCGGTTACAGATCAGTGCTATAATGCCCAGAATACTGCCCAAAAGCGCGCCCTCCATGAGTGAGATCCAGAATATCAGAAGGCTGAATGGCTCGGCAGGGTCAAAAAGGGATAGTATCACAGAGAAAAAGGGAAGGCAGCTTGCAACAACACTTAATACAAAAGCAGATTCTTCATAAGCTTTTTTCATTACAACAGCTCCTTCCCGATATCGTCTGTTCTAAGTAGTTTTATTTCGATTCTTTGAGCTTATCAAGCTTCCATGCCCGTATCTTATCCAGTGAGCCGGTAAGATACAGTATATTGAACAGCAAACCTGCAAATGCCAGGCCGGTGGCAAAATCGCTCATATTCTGGCAGGGCCTTTCCGGAATAAAGCCAAATCCTCCCGTTGCCTCCAGTGCAACTGAAAACAGAAGGATGATCAAGATTCCCAATGTCATACTGATCACACGCTTTTTCAGCATTTTCTTTTCCGCACCGCTGTATTCGGCGACTTTTTTTAAGGTATTCTTTGTCTCGTTGTCCATATTCTCGCTTTTCCTTTCTCCATCAATAATTTCCCGGATATCCACATCATAGAAATCTGCGATTTCAATTAAGATGCTTAGATCCGGCATGTTGCTTCCGGTTTCCCATCGTGAAACAGTCCGGGAAGATACGTTGAAGTGTTCCGCTAACTGTTCCTGTGTCAGACCTTTCTTTTTTCGCAGGTCCTTTAAAAAGTTTCCTGTTTTTCTCTGGTCCATGTCTGGCCTCCTTTCGATGTCAGAATACCGGTGTGCAGGTGAAAATGACACGACACAAAGCGAGAAATGCGTGTTTTTTTCATGTAGACACGGCATGTCGGGTAGTAGAAATGCTCTGTCTGTCTTGTTATAGCATCCCCTCCAGCTTATCCACCGCTATGCGGATATACTCTCCCAGAGAGTTTTCCGCACAGCCCGCAATATAGTGATTACAGCGGTTCACGGGGATCAGGATCTTAAAAGCCCTGCTTGCGCCCACAGCGGTGGCGATGGCAGGGGTGATCTCCCCGAGCAGGGCATTGGCAAAAACGATGCCCACGGGCCCGATCACGATATCCGCGTCGGTCACATTTACCAGCACGGCGTTTTCCCCTGTGGCGCCAAAGTCCGCGCCCGCCTTGAGCATGGCGGAGGTGGCCATGGTGTTGGTGCCGATGGCGTAGAGTTCCAGATCCTTATGTCCTGCTTTTACCTGTTCTATCACATTCTTACCAATGCGGCCGCCCTGGCCGTCTATCACAACAATTTTCATGAAAATTCTCCTTTATTTTTTTATATTGTAACATATTCTCAGATGCCAAAGCACTGAAACATTTCAGAAAGAATTACGAAGTAATTCTTTGGTCGCAGGATGCTGATCCTG
>CAMWMO010000283.1 GCA_947175305.1 uncultured Lachnospiraceae bacterium | reverse complement strand
AAGAAATCTGTAGATGATATCAACGTTAAAGGCAAACGCGTCCTGGTGAGATGTGACTTTAACGTACCTTTGAAGGAGGGCAAGATCACGGACGAGACCCGTATCGTGGCTGCGCTTCCCACCATTAAGAAATTACTTGCTGACGGCGGCAAGGTGATCCTTTGCTCCCACCTGGGCAAGGTAAAGAACGGCCCCAATGAGGGTGAGTCCCTGGCTCCCGTGGCTGAGAGACTTTCCGAGAAGCTGGGCAAGCCCGTTAATTTCGTGGCGGACTACAATGTGACCGGTGAGGCGGCTACAGCGGCTGTAGAAGCGATGAACGAGGGCGATGTAGTGCTTTTACAGAATACCCGTTTCCGCGGTAAAGAAGAGACCAAGCCGGGTGATGCAGGAGAGGCTTTTGCAAAAGAGCTGGCAGAGCTGGCTGACGTATATGTATGTGATGCTTTTGGTTCCGCACACAGAGCGCATGCATCCGTGGCTGTTGTCACCAAGTATATCTCTGAAAAAGGCGGCGAGAACGCAGTCGGCTATCTGATGCAGAAGGAGATCGACTTCCTGGGCAATGCCGTAGAGAATCCGGTGCGTCCTTTCGTGGCGATCCTGGGCGGCGCAAAGGTTGCCGACAAGCTGAACGTAATCAACAATCTGCTTGAGAAGTGCGACACACTGATCATCGGCGGCGGTATGGCATTCACATTCCTGAAGGCGAAGGGCTATGAGATCGGTAACTCTCTGGTAGATGATGAGAAGCTTGACTATTGTAAAGAGATGATGGCTAAGGCGGAGAAGCTTGGCAAACAGCTGCTGCTTCCCATTGATACCGGTATTGCTTCCGGTTTCCCGAACCCCATCGATGCTCCCGTTGAAGTAGAGTATGTTGATTCCGATAAGATTCCTGCTGACAAGGAAGGTCTGGATATCGGTCCCAAGACACAGGATCTGTTTGCAGAGGCGGTAAAGACGGCTAAGACTGTTGTATGGAACGGTCCTATGGGCGTGTTTGAGAATCCTACGCTGGCAAAGGGCACCATCGCGGTAGCGAAGGCTCTGGCTGAGACGGACGCAACCACCATCATCGGCGGCGGCGATTCTGCAGCGGCTTGTAACCAGCTTGGCTTTGCGGATAAGATGTCTCACATCTCCACAGGTGGCGGCGCTTCTCTGGAATTCCTCGAGGGCAAGGAGCTTCCCGGCGTAGTAGCAGCGGATAATAAATAAAAAGGAGAATAAAATCATGGCTAGAAGAAGAATTATTGCCGGCAACTGGAAGATGAACATGACTCCCAGTGAGGCTGTAGCACTCTGTGCAACATTAAAGGATCTGGTAGTGAACGATGCAGTGGATGTGGTTTACTGTGTACCTGCCATTGATATCGTGCCTGTGGCAGAAGCTGTAAAGGGCACCAACGTACATGTGGGCGCTGAGAACTTCTATATTGAGGACAAGGGCGCATACACAGGCGAGATCTCCGCTCCCATGTTAAAGGATGCGGGCGTAGAGTATGTGATCATCGGCCATTCCG
Organism: uncultured Lachnospiraceae bacterium; assembly: GCA_947175305.1. Lineage (GTDB taxonomy): Bacteria > Bacillota > Clostridia > Lachnospirales > Lachnospiraceae > UBA3282. The sequence goes on along the minus strand of CAMWMO010000283.1, from coordinate 2,032 downwards.
AGAGAAGAGAGTATTTCAAGGAGGATGACGCTTTCCTGAATAAGAAGGTGTTAAAGGCGTTAGAGGCAGGCATTACCCCGATCCTCTGCTGCGGCGAGTCCTTAGAGCAGAGAGAGATGAACGTGACTATGGACTGGATCAGACTGCAGATCAAGTCCGATCTGGCAGGCGTGACCGCTGACCAGGTTAAGGGTATGGTCATCGCTTACGAGCCTATCTGGGCGATCGGAACCGGTAAGACAGCTACTTCTGAACAGGCACAGGAAGTTTGTAAGGGAATCCGTGACTGCATCGCTGAGATGTACGATGCTGCTACCGCAGAGGCGGTTCGCATCCAGTACGGCGGTTCCATGAACGCTTCCAATGCGGCGGAGCTGTTATCCAAGCCTGACATCGACGGCGGCTTGATCGGCGGCGCGTCCTTAAAGCCTGACTTTGGTCAGATTGTCAACGCATAGGTATACGTTTCATAAGAAAATATGGTATTGTCAGGAAAGGCTACTTTAAAATGATATGAATATATCATTGAAGTAGGCTTTTCTGTTCTAATAAGATGATTTAAAAGGAAAGGAACAGTATGAACAAGATGATGAAGGCTGGGGAAAAGGGGCTGTTTTCCCGGTTTGGATTTCAGTATGAGGATATACTTCTTCTGAAAAGGGGGCTGCTGTACACATTTCTGTTTGGACTGCTGGCCCATGGGTTTATGCTTACGAATCTCAGTGTATCCCATGATTCCGTGTTTAATTTTTACGATGCGATTCAGGCTCATCAGCATCAGATTGAACTGGGAAGATTTCTGGAGCCGCTTTACAGGGAATTGACAGGATCGTGTCTGCTCATGCCGTGGAGTCTCGGACTTTCCGCTTTTTTTTGGTTGGGAATCGCGGTGTTTCTGGTTTGCAAGCTGTTTGATTTTTTTGATAGATGGGAAATTGTGTTAACCGCAGGAATTATGACGGTCAACATTTCCGTGACGGCAACGGCGGCAGCCTATGCACCATGGCTTGCGGCAGATATGTTTACGCTAATGATGGCGGTGTTTGGCGTATGGTGTTGGCGACTCTATTGCGAATCGCATCAGGTGAGCCGGCTGGCGTTGGGAATGGCGGCGGTTGTTGTGTCTCTTGGCATTTATCAGTGTTATCTATCGGTGACGGTTGTGCTGGTTATTATGATTTCCATACAGGATCTGGTTATGAAGAAGGGTGCGGCGAAGGTGTTCCGGGATGGCTGTTCCGGCGCTGGTATGGTGGCGGTGGGCGGAATCGTCTATTATATTTTGATGCAGTTTTCCAGCCGTCTATCATCTGTACCTCTACTGGAAGGAAAGCATGACAGTGTGACAAATCTGTGGGATAATCAAGAGACAATTTTGCAGAGAATGTTTTTTTGCCTGAAAGAAGCGGTGACACACTTTTTTGCAAAAGATGAAAACATTTATCCGTATCCTATGATATGGACAGCCAATTTCTTAATCGTGTGTGTGAGTCTCTGTCTTGCCGTGTGTCTGGTGATACAACTAAGAGGAGAATTGAAAAAGGAGGAGTGGCTGCTTATGGCGTTTCTGGTGGTTATGCTTCCCTTTGCGTCCTATATGGTAAGGCTGTTAAATCCCTATGTACATGATTTGATGGTGTACTCTGTCTGGTTATTATATCTTTTGCCGCTCTTTTTAAGAAAGTGGACAAATAAGTGTATTTGGCGGTGGGGGGGGGTAAATATTCCAGTATAATTGTGATTTTGATTGCCTTTATCCTTTTTTCTTATATACAGACGGACAATGCAGTGTATGTCAAGAAACGGGTGGAGAGCGAGGCGACGCTGTCATTGATGACTGAAGTGATGTCCGAGGTTGACCGGACGGAGGGCTATGTGCCGGGAAAGACCGAGATTATCTTTGTCGGGGATATCACTGAGGTACTGAGGCCAATGCCGGGGATGAACCGCATAAAAGGTATTTCCGGTAATAATAAGCCAACGGCGATTGTTGATCCGAATATTTATCAGGAATACTTTAATAATGTGATGC
>CAMWMO010000282.1 GCA_947175305.1 uncultured Lachnospiraceae bacterium | reverse complement strand
ATTCTCATTACTTGACTTGCCATAAAAAAAGTCGCCTCCTTTTCGCACTTTTAAAGCTTAAGTACGACAAGCGGTGACTGTACACTCTCCCGTGTGTGTCCTATATGCTCACGCATCTGACTACCTACACGTCGTTTCCGGCTGACCCGGACTATTATGTCTGTACAGTGACTTGTCGTCAGTTTCCTAACTTGACATTCGCTCCACGGAAAACCTGCCACGTGGGCAGCAACCTCACGCTTCACAGCTATCATGCCACAGCACAAACTAGTATATATGAAGTTTTTGGTAAATGCAAGAAAAAACTCACGAATTGAATTGTTTTTTTTTTGATACAATGTTATACTGGTCGGGTATGGCAGACGCAGATGTTACACAAGCTCTTCGTCCCTGCGCAAACTCACGCCCACTTCACCTGTAGTAAATTCCTTCGGAATTAACTACGCGAACTCGGCGCTCAGACAATGCTTCGGGACAGCAGAGTTTATGTACCATCTGCGCAACGACCATATTTCAACATTATAATAATGATATCATAAGGACAGGTAAAAACAATATGTGGCTGGCAGATAAATGGACCGATTATGAAGTATTGGATTGCTCAAAAGGAGAAAAGCTGGAACGCTGGGGGGAATACCTCTTAGTGCGTCCGGCCCCCCAGGTCATCTGGGATACCCCAAGCACAGACGGTCGCTGGAAGAAGAAAAACGGCCACTACCATCGCAGCTCCAAAGGCGGCGGCGAGTGGGAATTTTTTCATCTGCCCCAGGAGTGGAGCATCGAATACCGCTCTCTCACCTTCCGACTAAAGCCCTTCAGCTTCAAGCATACCGGACTTTTCCCTGAGCAGGCTGTCAACTGGGACTGGTTTTCTTCTATTATAAAGGATGCCCGGGCAAAAGCGCCGGACAAGCCGTTCAAGGTCCTAAACCTATTTGCCTACACAGGCGGCGCCACTCTTGCCGCTGCCGCCGCAGGCGCTTCCTTAACCCATGTGGACGCCTCCAAGGGCATGGTTTCCTGGGCGAAAGAAAACGCCATCGCCTCCGGCCTCTCGGATGCTCCCATCCGCTGGCTGGTAGATGACTGCGTGAAATTCGTGGAACGTGAGATCCGCCGTGGAAACACCTACGATGGCATTATCATGGATCCGCCCTCTTACGGCCGCGGCCCGAAGGGCGAGATCTGGAAGATCGAGGAGAACATTTTCCCCTTTATCTGCCTGGCGGCAAAGCTGCTGTCAAAGGACTCCCGGTTTTTCCTGGTAAACTCCTACACCACCGGGTTACAGCCCGCCGTGCTCACCTACATGATCCACACGGCCCTTGTACCGCAGCTTGACGGTCATGTGGAGTCCTCCGAGATTGGACTTCCCGTCACCACAAGCGGTCTGGTACTGCCCTGCGGCGCTTCCGGAAGATGGTTTACATAATTTCGCTCAGCCGTGCGATCCCATACAGGAGAAGCAAGTGTACCGGATAGAAGCCATAGTAAAAGGCCTTCGGCAGCTGTTTTCCCCTCTCCCCGCCGTAACAAGCAATCAAGAGAAAAGCAAAAAGTCCGTACATCTCCCGCAAAGAAAAACGGAACAGGTAAGCCGCCGTAAAACTGTCTGCATAGCGAATACAGTTTGCGCTCCATGTGCCGAACAGCATAACAAAGCCCACCGAAAGAATCTGTATTGGAAATCCCATATCTCTGGTTAGATAAAACGTAAAGATTAGAAGTATCCCCATATACCGATAGTCGGTAGAAAAAAGAAAGGCCACACTACCCCCTGCGAGCAGCACCGCAACACGGGCAATCTGAAAGGGAATCCCCCGGTACTGCCCTAACTGCTCCCACAGAGTCAGCACCAGCACGCCAAGAAACAGCGTCCAGTAAATATTCTGACCTGTCCAATCTACAAGTTCCCCAGAAAAAGCCAGGTCAAACGGAATTTCCGACAGCAGGGCAAACAAACCCAGCCGCAGTAGATACCGCGCTCTGCTTCTGGTATGGAGAAATCCCACCACGATGAGGAAGGCAAAGAGCACAAAAGAAACTCTGCCCACGGCCCGTCCTGCACGGTAGATCAGTTCCAGCCGGGGATTCCGGCCCCCGTCTACCAGATGGAGATTCATATACCCCAAAAATAATACCGCAAAAAAATGATCAATGAACATAGTAAGACAGGCCGTTCTTTTCAGAAACGCACCTGTCAGACTGTTTTTCTTATTCTGCTTCATGCCAACGCATCCACACTTCCACCCACCAACTCTGCCGCCGACTGTCCTACTTCTGCGGAAACCGGAATATCTACCCCGTCAAGCTCCAGGGAAACCGCCGGATTCACAGCCTGCTGTGCTATCTGCTGTGCCGCCTGCTGCGCACTCGCCTTTTCCCTTTCCAGCTTGTTAAACATAGCCTTCAGGTACTTCATATCCGCTTCCACGATATCTTTCATCTCGTCAGAACGGTGTTTTTTGCGGAGATTATCTACCTCCTCTGGTGACATCTCCTGCTCCGTGGCTCCCATGTACTCCTTCATCAGATCATTGGCGCCGCCAGTCTCCTCCATCTCCTGCATGAGTCTCTCGTACTCCTCCATGAGTTCCTCAAGCTCTTCCTTCTCATTCTCGGCTGCTTTTTCAATGGATTCTTCGAGTTTCTTTACCTGCTCATCATCATCCGAGCCGGCACCGTTCTCAACCAGACCCTTTCCGGTTGCCGCCGCCTTCTCCTCTTCCTCCAGATGTTTCTTTTTTCTGCGGGCGATCCGCTCCATCTTTCTGGCATGAATAATAGCATGGCGAAGATCTGTCTCGTCATATTTGCCGCTCATCTGTTTACGCAGAAGGGAAACCACCTCTTCCCGCGCCTTGGTTATCACTCTGCGCGCTCCCGTGGAGGTGTTATTCATTGTGATCTGCCTTGAAATCTTCTTATAATTATAGTTTAACTTCTTTTTTTTGGTAGATTTGCTCTTTTGAATCCTGATGGCGGTCATCGTTTTGTTCGCCGCCAGACTGCCGCACTCATTCTTGATATCCTGCTTCGTCCTCTTTTTGTAGGGATCCGCCGATGCAGACGCAGGCGTAGTAGCCACTTCCATGCCCATACCCAATCCTCCTTGATCGCTGTCAAACCGGTAATTCCGTTTACCATAGACTTCCATATATTATATATAGTATATCGACTCGTCCGTCCCTAATGTTTAGACTTCTCTACAGCTTCCGCATCCAACTTCTTCTCCGAAAAATAAAAATAGATAAAAGCAGTCTGACCGCCTCCTCCAGGGACAGGATAAAATATACCTGCGGAATCGGGAGCCGCCACATAAAAGCCGCCAAAAGCCCCAGTGGTACGCCGAACACCCATGTGCCGATCAGATCGATCCACATCACATAGCGAGTCATCCCCCCGCTCCTGATGATGCCGCCGCCCAGAATCATATTCTGTACCTTAATAGGAGAGATTATGGCAAAAACGGCTAAAATCTGATATGCCGTACTCTGAACAGACAATTCCACATTGTAGATGGAAACATACGACTGCCCCACAACAAGCAATATAAGAG
>CAMWMO010000281.1 GCA_947175305.1 uncultured Lachnospiraceae bacterium | reverse complement strand
TTCTTTGCGCTGGCGCTCATTTTGACCTGCCGGAGGAGAGAGATATTACATCCGTTCACACTGCTCTATGGGGTGGCCGCGGCTGTGGCGGGGCCTATCTATTATAAAAATGGCTTAACAGCATTGATTGATGCCAGCGTGGCGGCGGGAAAGGAAGGCCCCGGCGAGCAGGAGCTTCTCGTGCTGAAGCTTTCGGTCTGGGCGGCAGTTTTGTCGGGATTTGTGCTGCTTCATACATTGAAGCTTTTATGGAAGCGGGAGATTCGCAGGGTTTCCCTGTTTTACGGTATTTTAGTGGGGGGATTTTTTGTGCTTCTCCTTCTCTACCGGAACACAAGGGGGTGGCCGATCTTTCTGGTCTGCATTTTCACGATCTATTATCTGAGAATGGCGGCATGGGAGAAAAAAGCGGTGCTGCTGCACAATATTGTAAACGGTATTTTACTGCACTTTATTGTGATGACCGGGTATTGTCTGCTGCACAGACCCTATATGTATTTTCGGTATTACCGCTATCCTTTTCATTTTCACACGGTGACGATCTCCGCCGTATATCTGGCTCTGGTGGTGTGTGCTGCGCTTATTAAATTTCTGGATGCCTATGGGAGACGGCCTTCTCTTGCGGGCACTTATAAGGAACTGGCAGTGTTGGGACTCTCTGCAATGTACCTGCTGTTTACGCTGTCGAGGACAGGATATCTGGCTGTCTTCGTGACTGCATTGGTCGTGATTCCGACAGCATTTTTCTCCGGGAAGGAGCTTTCCTTACGGATAAAGTGGAGTCGTTTTGGGAAAGGTATTGCGCTGATGGCGATGGCAGTGATCGTAAGCTTCCCCATCGTGTTTACGGCCCAGAGGACGATCCCGGCTGTGACGGCGGATATCAGGGCCCATGAGATAGAAGAATTTCCCTCAGAGCTTGTACACGGCAGAAATATGGATTCCTATTACTATATTACGATAGAGCGCTTTATTCAGACGTTCCAGATGAAAGTGCTGGGCGTTCCTGAGGATCGGTGCCTGAATGCGTTCCTCTTTTTCTCCAGACGGGACGGGGAGTCAGAATACAGAAGCCCCTATCTGGAACAAGGGAAAAAGCAGCTGTTGGCTTCCACAGAGGATATGGGTACAGATGCGCCGGAGGAGGAAGAAGAATCCTACACCAACGGAAGACTCTATATATTCGGCCGGTATTATGAGCGACTGAACAGGGTGGGACACGATGATATGGGCGTTATGGAACCCGATGGCAACTATCTGGCTCATGCGCACAATATCTATCTGCAGGTAGCCTATGACCATGGCATTCCGGTGGGAGGCGTTTTTGTTTTGCTGGGTGTGGGGAATATGGTGCTGGCAATTTTCTATTACCGCCGGCACAGACAGGACAGGGAGTGTGCCCTGTTCCCCTTAGCGCTCCTGCTTTTGTTTGCAGTGGCGGGACTGACGGAGTGGATCTTTCATCCCTGCTGTCCGATCGCGCATTGTCTGCTCTTAACGATTGGGCCCTTACTTGTGGATATACGAAAGGACGAAGCTTAAGAAAACGGATACGGATATGGAAAAGACAAGAAAACCCTTTAATGCAAAATTGTTTTACAGACGGACCTTTCTGATCGTGTATGATATCATCAGCATTATTCTGGCCAGCTATATGGCGATTCTGCTGCGGTATGATTTTCGTGTGGATTCTGTTCCGAAATATTTCAGACAGTCGATCGACCGCATGCTGCCTCTCAACATTGTGCTGACTATGGTGATTTTTTACTTTTTTCATCTATACAGCAGTCTGTGGGCGTTTGCGGGAGAGACGGAGCTGCAGAATATTGCGTTGGCCTGTGCGATCTCGGCTGCAGTGGACGGTATCGGTCTGGAGTTTTTTAAAACGAGCACCTATCAGGCGGTGCCGAGGACCTATTATCTGCTCTATCTGTTTTCTTTGCTCACCTGTATTTTTGCCAGCCGTTTTTCCTATCGTTTTTTTCGCAGCCTGAAGCATAAGAAACAGAATAAAAACAATCGAATTTCCGTCATGGTGATCGGCGCGGGAGAGGCAGGCAATGTGATCATCAAGGAGATCGTGAACAGTAATTTTTCCACCATGGTCATCAAGTGTATCATTGATGATGACAAGGGAAAATGGGGCAGATATATTCAGGGCATTAAGGTGGTCGGCGGCCGGGACAAGATCGTGGAATGCGCGGATCTCTATGAGGTGGACGAGATCATTGTGGCGCTTCCCTCTGCCAGCAGAGCCCATATCCGTGAGATTTTGGAGATCTGTAAGGACACGAACTGCAAGCTCCGTTCCCTGCCGGGCATGTATCAGCTGGTAAACGGTGAAGTGAATGTCAGCAAGCTGCGCGATGTGGAGGTGGAGGATCTGCTGGGCAGAGACCCTATCAGCGTGGATCTGGATTCCATTCTGGGGTATGTGCAGGACAAGGTGGTGCTGGTCACCGGCGGCGGCGGTTCCATCGGCAGTGAGCTGTGCAGACAGATCGCGACCCATAAGCCGAAGCAGCTGGTGATCGTGGATATTTACGAAAATTCTGTCTACGATGTGCAGCAGGAGTTGAGGCAAAAGTATCCGGAATTGGATTTGGTGGTGCTGATCGCCTCTGTGCGCAATACCAACAGAATGAACTATATTTTTAATAAGTATAAGCCGAATATCGTTTATCATGCGGCGGCTCACAAGCATGTGCCGCTGATGGAGGACAGCCCCACGGAGGCAATCAAAAATAATGTGTTCGGCACCTTTAAAACAGCTCAGGCTGCAGCAATGTGCGGTGTGAAGCGGTTTGTCATGATATCCACCGACAAAGCGGTGAATCCCACGAACATTATGGGAGCCAGCAAACGGATCTGCGAGATGATCATTCAGACCTTTGACAAGCACTATGAGACGGAATTTGTGGCGGTGCGCTTCGGCAACGTGCTGGGCAGCAACGGCAGTGTGATTCCGCTCTTTCGGAGACAGATTGCGGCGGGCGGACCGGTTACGGTCACCCATCCGGATATTATCCGTTATTTTATGACCATACCGGAGGCGGTATCTCTGGTACTGCAGGCCGGCGCCTACGCGAAGGGCGGCGAGATCTTCGTCCTGGATATGGGTGAACCGGTGAAAATCCTTTCTTTGGCGGAAAATCTGATCAAGCTGTCGGGATACCGCGTGGGAGAGGACATCAAAATAGAATTTACGGGCCTGCGTCCGGGAGAAAAGCTCTATGAGGAGCTTCTGATGGACGAGGAGGGCATGCGGGATACCGCGAATAAGATGATCCATATCGGAAGACCGATCGAATTGGATGAGCATGAGTTCTTTGGGCAGCTCAAGGAATTGAAGGACGAGTGCCAGATCGAGAATTCGGATATCAGGCCGCTGATTCAAAAGATCGTGCCGACCTATCACTATCAGGAGGGTTAAAATTATGGACAAAAAAAGAATATATATGTCTTCCCCCACAATGCATGGGGACTGTCTATTATACACAACTGACGCTGCCGACGAATAGAGAGTTGAAGATCTCGGTGGTCGCCTTATAATTAAAAAA
>CAMWMO010000280.1 GCA_947175305.1 uncultured Lachnospiraceae bacterium | reverse complement strand
GTCCCGCTCGTGGGTGGTGACCCCTTCCATGGGAGAATCCTCCACCGCCACATAGCGTATCTTGTTCTCAAATTCTTGAAAAAGATGCCTGTTTTCGGCAAAAATCATCCGTTTCTGCTCTCCGGAAAAGGTCACGGAGGACTCCTCGATCACAAACCAGTCCACATAGGGATTCAGGATCTGCATTCTGAGCTTTAAAATATCCAGTTCATTAAAAAAAGGAATACAGTCAAATACCATTTACTCCTTATCCTTTCATCTCGAAAATCTGCGCCAGAACAGCAACGGCCTGATCAGATCTTTGCACTTCTGCCATCTGACTGTCCAGGGATTGATAAATCGCGGATATTTCTCATTTCTGCCGCGCCACTTGTGAAAAAGAAAAGGCGCCTCCACATCCATGATCTCCGGAATCATGTGCTCATGACCGAAATACTTCGCCACCTCGATGGGGGCAAACCGCATACCCGCATCCTCGAACACATTTTTATATTTACAGCAGATAAGCGTATCCTCATTATAATTGTCGTCTCCCGGCATCTTCTCCCACTTGAGTCCCGCCTCTCTGGGAAACTCCATAAGCCTTTTGCTGCGGATCGACACACTGTTGCCCACCCGGACGATCTCTCCCTTAGCGTCCCGGTAAGCGTAGTCGTTTTGGGGTAACGGCCATGGCGAACCGATATAGTCGTAGTCCAGAAAGGCATCCTGCCAGCTTTCGGGATGCACCACAAAACCGTCCGCATGCACAATAAGTGCATAGTCTGTGTGGATATGATCCCCCAGCTCATACATCATTTTGTAGTTAAACTTGTCTATATTATCCAATTTTGAAGTGTGAGAGTAGCGGATAGACTTTGGCAGAGACAGGGGCTTTCTATGCGTAATGAGCACCACATCCCCGAACTCGATTCCCCGCATACTGTACTCCAGGGCGCGGATCGTCCCGTATAGATCCACGCTGGTCATGGCCGCCAGCGTCACGTTTGGTAGAGAAAGCTTCTGTTCAGGCATATTCATTCCTCCGTAAGCTGTACGCTGTCCTTATGATAATATCCCGTTACCGCCAGATTCAGCCAGTAGCCCGGGTCCGTGCTCAGATCATCAAAGGAAAACAAATAAGGCTTTTCGCTGTAAGGCGTGACCTCCACATCTGCGATACTCTCGTCGATATAGAGGCTGTGCCGTTCCATCGCTTCCGTATAAAAAATCTGTGCCTCCCCCTTTGCAAGAGACCGCAGGGCGGAGATACTTGTATAAGTATTCTTATCTGCAGTGAACACCCACACCGCCAGAAGCAAAAGCACACACACCAGACTCATGCGGCTCCCCGCCCGCTCCAGAAAGACACCCAGAGCCGCCGACACCGTATCTCCTGCTCCCGCTTCCTGTCTGTGGGACAGATAACCAAGCCAGTAAACGGTCACCATAAGAAGCGCCACATAATAGGTCATCTGGATAATATTATCCACCCGGGAAAGTCCTGCCATACCCACCGCATACAGAGTCGGCGTGAACATGGCGGAGAGCACACAGTAAGCTCCCGCCGCCACCCATACAGGATGAGCAAAATCTCGTTTAGAGGCTTTTGCCATCTTCCACAGAAGAGGCAGGAGCGCCAGCCAGGCAAGTATCACAAGCACCGGCGTCCAACGGATCATAAACACGCCCGCATGGTAGAAAGATAGCAAGACGGCTTTCACCGCGGAATATCCCTCATCCATGTCCAGACTGCTTCGCTTCCCGTTGCCGGGCGCCAGCGTGTTCAGAAGGAAGCCCGCACTCCCCGCGAGAAACGGTATGATAACATATATTATTTTATCTCGTCTCTGATACAGCGTATAGAGGATCAGAAACGCCATGAGAATCTCCGCCTGCAGGCCGGTCACCAGATTGCCGCCCCCCACGACCACGGCAAGAAGCACTGCCGCGCCACAGCAGGCAGCCGCTCTGCCTCTCTTTTCTGCCCAGATCGTTTCCGACACAAGCGCGAGTAAGAAAAACCAGACTGACTGCATCAGCACATAGTGCGTGGAGCCATTGTACCAGTAAATTCCCTCAAAGGGCGCCTCTATCACCTGATAGAACACAAACAGCAAAAGGAGCATGCAAAGCGCCGCCCCCTCCCTCTCACAGCCAAGCCATCTGGTCAGAATATGCCGCCCCAGCACGAAGGTGGAAACGGAAAACATGCCGATCATCAACACCGGCACCACCCAGGCGATCCCGTAATGAAAGTTCATGGGACACAGCGCCATCAGAAAACAGGACACATAGGTCCCCTGCCATTCCTGGTAGAACTCCATATTCTGCTGCCAGGCAGTCTGCACCGAGGCCGCAAAGGAGCCCGTGGCCTGCCAGGTGTCGTGCACCCGCCGGCCGTAATCATAGTCGTCGATGCACATCACATTGTATTTTCCCAGCCAGAGAAGAGGGAGCAGGGACAGAACCAAAAGCCCTGCCGCCAGAAGCACCTTTTTCCTGCCGCTATTCCATTTTTCCCTTTTTTCTTCTTCCCTCATTCATCCTGCCTTTTTCCCAAATAGCTTTCTCGCCCGCCGCATTACGCCCCTGCCGATCTTGCAAAGGTAAGCCTTCTTATATATATACTGTGCGTGCAGCTTCATCAACTGCAGCTTTGCACCCGCAGGTCTTCTGTTCACGGCGGCATATTTTTTAGACCGCTTCTTGTAAGCCGCCAGCTCCTCCCTGCACTCTCGATCGGAAAACACCCTGCCCTGCCGATCCATATAGTGCCATCCCTCGTAGATATTCTGCTCCGATGCCCAGTACCCGTCGGATACATTATGTCTCGCCCAGTATTTCGGCGCCAGAATATACTGCACCGTGTCACTGGTAAAAGCAGGGAAGTAAGCAAAAGAAGAATTCGCCAGTAAAAGATAACGTGCGTTTTTTAACACTGCATAATCCTTAGCCAGATCAAAATTATAGGCCGGGATGCCCGGCAAGAACTTGTTCGCCTCCCGCACATCGTTAGTGATGATCATAAACCGCATGGCGGGATTGATCTTTTTCATCTGCCGCATGCCCTGTATCCAGTATTTTTTGCGCAGATACAGTTCCGGCGATCCCATATAGTCGCTGCACCGCAGATGCAGGATACACAGATCATCCTGACAGTAGTCCATACAGTCATACTCGGGTTTTACCGCAAGCCACTTTTTGATTTCTTCCTTATGAGAGATAAAATAGTCCTCCGCCTGCAGATTGCCGTACAGAAGCGTATCATCCTCGATCTCAAAAAGCTGTTTGTCCGCATCCGTGACATACACGCCGTGGGTCAGATCATGCTTGGAATTCCCTGCAAAAAGACGGGTCTCCTTCTCATAGTAGACCTTTTGATAATCCTCCTTTTTCGAGGGGAGCCCCATATCCAGATCCATAAAATAGAGCCCGCAGTCACTGTGCATATTGTTCGCAAAATGCTCCGGATCCAGCACGCTGAACTGATAGCCCTTGTCCAGCGCGATACATCTGGTCGTCACATAGAAAAACAGCTGATTGCCGAGCCCGAAGCCCTCCTGTGTCTCAATCCCTAGCATTTATCCCTCC
>CAMWMO010000279.1 GCA_947175305.1 uncultured Lachnospiraceae bacterium | reverse complement strand
GAGATGGTGATGGGATCTGCCGTTCTGGTAAAAAACAGCCTGGGGCTTTATATGATGCTGGCGCTTATGGCGCTCTGCGCTGTTCCGCTCTTAAAGCTTGCACTGACAGCCTGTGTGATTAAGCTGAGTGCTGCGCTGATCGGCATCATAAGCGATAAGCGGCTGACGAACTGCGTGAGCCGGATGGGGGAAGGCAGTCTGATGCTTCTGAAAATGGCAATGACTTCCGTGGGTATGTTTGTGATCCAGGTGGCCATCATTACCTTTTCGACAGGACAGGCCATGCACTGAAAGGGGTGGCTGTATGATAAAGACCATACGGGAGATCGGGATATTTATGATCGCGGCGCAGGCTGTGGTACACTTTGCGCCGGGAGTTCGCTATGAGAAGTATATTAAATCAATATCAGGCGCTATAATATTACTTCTTTTTTTAAAGCCGTTTTTACAGCTGTCCGGCGGGTCGTGGGAGGAACCTGGGCAGATCCTTGCTAAAATGGCTGAATTGACAGAGATGCCGGCTCTTCCGGAAACGACGCAGATATCGAGTGCGACAGATGCGGCAGCTGACCGGATGGAGGAGGAGATTCAGAAATTGTTAAATCAGGAATTAGCGGAGGAAAACCGTTATGTGAAAAGGGTCATTGTGCGGTTTGGAGAAGGGCAGTCGTTGATAGAGGAAGAGCAGATGCCCTTCGTGGAGGTCTCGATCGGACAAAAAGAAGAAAAAGGCCTGATCGTGGTGGAGGAGATCACTATCGGTGAGACGGCAGATTCGGAAAAGACGGAGGAAGAGCAGGCTTATCGACAGAGATTTGCCGGACTTTTGGGAATCCCGGAGGAGAACGTGGAGGTGAGAATGGATGGGAGAGGGTAAAGCCTTTATGGAGCGTATTTGGGGTAAAAAGAAACTCCGAAAGGATCAGTGTGTCATTCTGGTATTGATCGGTATGTTGTTTTGTGTGATCTCGCTGCCCGTGAAAAAAGAAAAAACACAGTCCGATGTATCGGACACCTCCGGCGTTATGATTGATAACGAACAAACGTTCTATTCTGAAAAAGGAAGTGAAGATTATATTTCCGGCTGGGAAGAGAAGCTGGAGGAGAGTCTTCGTTTCGTGGAGGGCGCCGGAAAAGTACGGGTGCTCATTACATTAAAGGAATCTGAGGAACAGGTGCTGGCCAAGGACGGCACCCTGGAGAGTCAGGAGACTGTGGAGACGGATGCTTCGGGGGGAAACCGTCATGTGGTGGAGAGCCGGGAGGAGAAGAGCGTTATCCGCACAGTGGATGACAGAGGGCAGGATGTGCCTCTGGTGGTCAAGACAGTGGCGCCCTGTGTAGAGGGCGTAGTGGTGATCGCGCAGGGGGCGGATCAGGCACAGGTACGCAGGGACATAATCGAAGCGATTCAGGTATTATTTGATATAGACATGAATAGAATAGCAATAATTAAAATGAAAACAAATAATCAGTGAAGGGGAGAAGAAATTGAAAAATATGATCAAGAAGAACCAGATGATGATCACTGCGCTGGCTATTATGATCGCGGTGGCAGGCTACCTGAATTTTGCGGGAACCAAGGTGACGGATGAAGAACTTATGAGCGTGAGCGGAGATGTGGAGACGAATCTGGCACAGGCGGACGAAGAGGCGGATTATATGGCGCTCTTAGATCTGTCGGACGAGGATATGGAGAGCGCCTCCGGTGATATCGAGAGCCTGGACAGCGATGTGACGCTGGCAAGCGGCGGCGTGGACGAGGAACTGGCGCAGGCACTTGCAGAGGAACAGATGGATGAGGTGCCGGGCGAAGCGGTGTTTACTTCGGCGGAGACGGCAAGTGTTCTTTCCGGCGCAAAGCTGGAGAAGGAGCAGACAAGAGTCCAGAATAAGGAGACGCTTCTGGAGATCATCAATAACGCTAATGTCAGCGAGACGCAGAAGCAGGAGGCTGTGAGCAGTATGATCTCCATGACGGACATTGCAGAGAAGGAGACAGCGGCGGAGATCCTGCTGGAAGCAAAAGGGTTCGATGACGCCATTGTCAGTATAGACGGGGACAGTGTGGATGTCGTGGTCAACACCTCGGAATTGTCGGAGGCACAGCGTGCCCAGATAGAGGATATTGTGATCCGCAAGACGGGGGTGAGTGCGGACGCCGTTGTGATCAGTACCGTGAACGCCGACGAGAAATAATTCATCAGTGCATTGCAGGCGGTTTTATGATACTATAGTTAAGTATGAGATCTTGCAGACTGCCCGGACAGCGGGAACAATAGATATGATATATGGAGGCAAAAGATGAAGAGAGTTTTTCTGATCGTATTAGACAGCTTTGGAATCGGGGAGATGGAGGATGCGGAAGCGTACGGAGACAAGGGGACGAATACTCTGCGTTCCGTATCCGCAAGCCCCGAGTTTGCGATGCCAAATATGAGGGAACTGGGACTTTTTAATCTGGATGGGGTCACCTGTGGAGAAAAAACGGTATCGCCTGCAGCCAGGATCGCCCGGATGAAGGAGGCCTCCAGAGGGAAAGATACTACCATAGGACACTGGGAGATCGCGGGGATCTGTTCTGAGAAGCCGCTTCCCACATACCCGCATGGTTTTCCTGAGGAGGTGCTTGATCCTTTTCGGAAGGCGACCGGAAGAGGGGTGCTCTGTAATATGCCTTACTCCGGAACCGAGGTGATCAAAGCGTACGGGGATGAGCATGTGCGAACGGGAGATCTGATCGTCTATACCTCGGCGGACAGCGTATTCCAGATTGCCGCCCACGAGGATGTGGTGCCGGTAGAGATCCTGTATGAATACTGCAAACAGGCCAGAGAGATCCTGCAGGGAGAACATGGCGTGGGTCGGGTGATCGCCAGACCCTTTACGGGCGCTGACGGGAACTATACGAGAACTGCCGGCAGACATGATTTCTCACTGCTTCCGCCCGGGGTGACCATGATGGATCAGTTGCAGGAAGCCGGGAAATCAGTCATCTCCGTGGGAAAAATCAAGGATATCTTTGCGGGGAAGGGAATCACGGAGGCGGTATACACGAAGGGGAATGAGGAGGGGATCGAAAGAACGCTCTCCTATCTGGATCAGGAGTTTGAGGGACTTTGTTTTGTCAATCTGGTGGATTATGATATGCTCTACGGACACCGCAATGATGTGGACGGATATGCCAGGGCGCTTACCTATTTTGACGGCAGACTGCCGCAGATCCTGGACAAGCTGAGAGAAGAGGACATTCTGATGATCACGGCGGATCATGGCTGTGATCCGGGATATACGGTGTCTACCGATCATTCCAGGGAGCATACGCCGTTTCTTATGTATGGAAAGCCGGTGACGCCAGAGAATCTGGGTACCCGGGAGACCTTTGCGGATATCGGCGCGACGGTGCTGTCTTATTTTGGGATAAAGCCGGCGTTTCGCGGGACATCGATGCTGTAAGAGATTTTGTGGAGGATAAAGACGTGGGAAAGTATGCGGAAGAGATAAATAAGAGAAGAACATTTGCGATCATTTCACACCCGGATGCGGGAAAGACGACCCTGACAGAGAAATTTCTGTTATACGGGGGCGCGATCAATCTGGCGG
>CAMWMO010000278.1 GCA_947175305.1 uncultured Lachnospiraceae bacterium | reverse complement strand
CCCGTCGCAGGTACATCCGCACAGGGTCAGCAGAACAATGCTTTGCTCGATTGCTACGAGTGGGTATTAAACGGTTCCAAGTGCTTTATCACCAACGGTAAGGAAGCTGACGTTTATGTCATTTTTGCAATTACCGGCACGGTTGAGAAGCGTGGCCGCATGCAGAAAGAGATCTCCGCATTCATCGTGGAGAAGGGCACACCCGGCTTTACCTTCGGTACGAAGGAGAAGAAGATGGGTATCCGCGGTTCATCCACCTACGAGCTGATCTTCACAGACTGCCGTATCCCGAAGGACAATATGCTGGGTCAGCAGGGCAAGGGCTTCAACATTGCAATGCACACTCTGGACGGCGGTCGTATCGGTATCGCTTCCCAGGCACTGGGTCTTGCTGAGGGTGCGCTGGAGAACACCATCGCATATGTGAAGGAGAGAAAGCAGTTTGGCAGAGCCATCGGCGCTTTCCAGAACACACAGTTCCAGCTTGCTGACATGGCTACCAAGGTTGAGGCTGCACAGCTGTTAGTGTACAAGGCGGCTATGGCTAAGGCGACACAGAAGGTATATTCTGTGGAGGCTGCTAAGGCTAAGCTTTACGCTGCAGAAGTAGCTATGGAAGTAACCACAAAGGCAGTTCAGCTGCACGGCGGTTACGGCTATATCAGAGAGTACGATGTTGAGCGTATGATGCGTGATGCGAAGATTACGGAGATCTACGAGGGCACCAGCGAAGTGCAGAGAATGGTTATCTCCGGCGCGCTGCTTAAGTAATTGCGTGTATTCTTCGTAAGGATTAAATAAAAAAATATAAGGAGAGAAATACAATGAAAATTGTGGTTTGTGTGAAACAGGTTCCTGATACCGCAGGCGGCGTTAAGTTTAATCCGGACGGAACTCTTGACAGAGGCGCTATGCTGACCATCATGAACCCTGATGATAAAGCAGGTCTGGAAGCGGCACTCAGATTAAAGGATCAGTATGGTGCAGAGGTAACGGTTGTGACGATGGGACTTCCCAAGGCTGAGGAGGTTCTGCGCGAGGCGATGGCTATGGGCGCGGACAAGGGTGTACTTGTGACAGACAGAGTTCTGGGCGGCGCTGATACATGGGCAACTTCCACAACACTTGCGGGTGCGATCAGAAATCTGGAGTATGATCTGATCATCACCGGCCGTCAGGCAATCGACGGTGATACCGCACAGGTTGGACCTCAGATTTCCGAGCACCTTGACATTCCTGTTATTTCTTACGCGCAGGATATTAAGATCGAGGGCGACAGCGTAGTTGTAGAGCGTCAGTATGAGGACAGATATCATGTGGTTAAGGCTAAAATGCCTTGCCTGATCACTGCTCTTTCTGAGCTGAATGAGCCCCGTTATATGACACCCGGCGGTATCTTTGATGCTTACAAGCAGGAGGTTACCGTGTGGGGCAGAGCAGATCTGAAGGATGTTGACGATGCGAACCTGGGTCTTAAGGGATCCCCGACCAAGATTGCGAAGGCTTCCGATAAGGTGAGAAAGGGCGCCGGCGAGAAGGTTTCCCTTGATCCCGACGAGTCGGTAAGTTATATCGTTGACAAGTTGAAGGTTAAACACGTTATTTAATAAAGAATACGCGTAAAACGAGTGCGCAGAAAGAGGTATAAAATGAATTTAGAAGAATACAAGGGTGTATATGTCTTTGCGCAGCAGGTGGATAACGAGATCAGCAGCATCGCTTTCGAGCTGCTCGGCAAAGCAAAAGACCTCGCGAAAGATTTAAGTACGGATGTTACGGCTGTGTTGATCGGTTCAGGCGTCAAGGGTCTTGCTGATCAGCTTGCGGAATATGGTGCAGACAAGGTTATCGTGGTAGATGACCCTGAGTTAAAAGATTACAGAACGGAGCCCTACGCACATGCGCTGGCATCCGTGATCAACAATTATAAACCCGAGATCATGCTGGTGGGCGCTACCGCAATCGGCAGAGATCTGGGTCCGAGAGTATCTGCTAGAGTGGCTACCGGTCTGACAGCAGACTGTACCGTTCTTGAGATCGGTGATTTCCCGTTACAGGCAGTTCCCGGACAGGAGCAGTTACATAACCAGCTGCTGATGACCCGTCCGGCGTTCGGCGGTAACACCATCGCTACCATCGCTTGTCCTTACAACCGTCCTCAGATGGCAACGGTTCGTGCAGGCGTTATGCAGAAGATCGAGCCTATTAAGGGCGCAAAGGCAAATGTAGAGGAGTTCAATCCCGGCTTTACTCCCGACAATAAGTATGTGGAGATTCTGGATATCGTGAAATCCGTGGCTGAGACGGTAGATATCATGGATGCGAAGATCCTGGTATCCGGCGGCCGTGGTGTTGGCAGTCCGGAGAACTTCAAGATCCTGGAGGATCTGGCAGAGGTGCTTGGCGGTACCGTAAGCTGCTCCCGTGCTGTGGTAGATTCCGGCTGGAAGCCGAAGGATCTGCAGGTAGGCCAGACCGGTAAGACGGTTCGCCCGAACGTGTACTTCGCAATCGGTATCTCCGGTGCGATCCAGCACGTGGCAGGTATGGAGGAGTCCGATATCATCATCGCCATCAACAAGGATGCTGATGCACCGATCTTTGATGTGGCTGACTACGGCGTGGTAGGCGACCTGAACAAGATCGTTCCCAAGCTTACAGAGGCTCTCAAGGCGGAGATCGCGGCATCAAAATAACTGATTGAACTTCGTTCAATCGCAAACTTCGTTCGATCGCGAGTTTGCTTCGCAATCTCGACAGATTTAGCAGGCTCGACATGATGTGAAATAAAAATGTTCGGGAATGTCTGTGTAAACAGATATTTCCGAACATTTTTTATGCGCAGACCCGTGTAACAGGAAATTTTGTTTTTTTCTCGCGGATATGGTAGTATGATAATAACAGTTCAGCCAGACCGATTGAGCTTCGCGAACTCGGCATAACAATAATTGCACATGAGGGGACAAAAAATGGACAATTTTCAGATAGAACCGCAAAAACAATTACCAACTCGAAGCTTCGGGCCGCCGGAGCAGCTTTATCTGCCGCCTCAGAAGCGTAAAGCAGGGCCGATCATAGCTATCGTATGTGTATGCGCAGCGTTGGTGCTGTTTGCGGGGATATGGTTTGCGCGCACGCATTCTGCGGCTTATAAAATCGGAAAAGGACTTTCCAATCTGGCGAAGGAAATGGAGGAGATGAAGAATCCTTTGGCGGAGAAAATGGGCATAGATGAGATGCGTCAGCTATTCCTTACAGAGGGAAACCATGCGGATACCCGATTGAACTTTACCTTCGAGACCGATTTTTTGGGTGAAGTAACGCTGGGCGTGGATACGGATTATTCCATAGACAGGGAGGCGAGGGAGATGTCCGCCGCCACCGAGCTGAGTGTGATGAATTATGATTTTGCGCATGTGAATGTTTATGGGGACGATGAGGTTTTTTGTTTTTCCATTCCGGAGCTGCTTTTAGAAGATATGTATGTGGAAAATGAGAATGTGCTCAGCCAGTACAATCATTCACTGTGGTCGTATGAATATTTTTTGTGGCCTGCTGAGGGAGATGAGTTTTCCATCGAGCTGTTTCCGGATATGTCTCTCTT
>CAMWMO010000277.1 GCA_947175305.1 uncultured Lachnospiraceae bacterium | reverse complement strand
CACCGCAGCGCCGGATACGGCAGCCTGAATGGCTGCCATCATACCTGCTGCCCCGCCGCCGACCACCGCAATCTTTCTGCTCATATCTATTATGCTCCTTTTTCATATTAGAAAAATGCCACAATCTAGCTGGAATACGACTCTAAAAACTGATACAGTTCTTCCTCGCTCTCCACATGCTTTCCCACCATGATCTCCCGCTGTAAGGAATCGGGAAGCCTCTCTAACAAAATATCCGTGTTCATGTAAAGGCTTTGACCATCCTCCTCGTATACCACGATAAAATGATCCGCTACCATCAGATAAAAGCCTTTCTCCTCTTTCTCTTTATAATATTTACAGACCACCACACGATCCTTGGAGAAGGATGTCAGCTCGATGGTCTCAAACCCCTGCTGAAGTTCAGAGAGCGGCGGATTGCTGTCATAGGAGGCGAGAGCCTCCAAAAGCTCCTCCCTGTTAAGTCCGATGTACATGACCGGGACAGGCTCTTCCTGCTCCGTAACCGTCCCCTTCCCAAGATCCACCTGCTCCACCAGATAGAGGGTGTCTGCGTTCACCACAGCGTTGTCCGCCACAGCCGTCTCGATCACCTGCTCCTCCCCTGCCGTCTCCTCCCGAGGCTGCGTCCTGACGCTCTCATAGACGGATCGTTTCTGTTCTGTCGTCCCATGGGAATACCGATTGGGATAAAAAAATTCTTCCGCCTTTAAGGCACCCCAGCCGCCCAGACCAAGCATGATCACAGACAGTGTCATAAAAAAGCTGATACGTTTTACAAGTTTCATTCCGTGTTAGACCTCTCTTGTCGGATTTCCTGTAATCAGTATCAGCCAATTCCAGATTTTTATGCAGTTATCTCACAAAACGCCTACACTTCGACCGATCAAAATAAACAGACCGCCGCAGGGCATCTCATGCAGTTCCGCCTCTCCGATCACCCGAAGGAGCATGAGAATCAGAATATGGAAAAACACACCCACGATCAAAGCTATCAAAATGGTGATGCCGTCTCCCGCGATGTCAGAAAGCGCCAGCTTGATCAGATACACGATCACGCCGGATACTGCGGATGCAGCAAAGGGAAAACAACACCCGAAAGCCAGTCCGGCCTGTATTTTACACGTCTGTTAAAAAAGGCAAAGGAGGCCGCCATGTAGATGCCGAAAAACAGGATCAGAGAACAAAGCAGTCCCTCAACACCCATGTGCGCCCGCTGTATGAGAAAATAAGCGGTAACCAGATGCACCGCGAAAGAAGCTGCCACGGCAAAAAACAACTCCCGCACCATATGCAGCTTATACAACAGCTTTCCAAAGAGAAAACTGAACGTGAACAACACGATCAGGATCGTTCCCTTTTGGAGCCAGCCTGCCAGAACGGACACCTGCGCCGTCGCTTTACCGTAACAGCAGGCAGAGAGCGGCTTGGCTAAAACAGCAAGATAAATGGCCGTGGGAAACGAAACCATAGCGCCGTTTCGTACCGCCTGACCGGGCCGTTCCCGCATACCGCGGTATTCTTCCCGCTCGTAAGCGCTGCTTATCTTTCCGATCAGACCTTGGACAAAAAGACAGGACAGTCCTGCGCCAAGCCCGATCAGAACCGCAAATTTACCATAATAGCTTCCCCATAGCGCCGTCCGTATATCGCCCTGTTCCGTCACGTTCATACAATAATTCAAAAAACGCTGATCTACCAGCATGAACAAATTAGATAGCAGCACAACGACTGCTAAAGGCACCAGATTGGAAAGCAGCATCCTCTGAATCTCAAACTGGGTTTCCGCCCGTCTGCTGCTGTCCTGTCCCGGTCGTCCTCTCATAGAGCCGGCATAGATGATATAGACAAACATCAGATAAAGAAGCGTAACGATCTGGGAAAACAGGAGCCCCAGTACAGCGCCGGCCGCGCCGTAGGCATAGGCATGTGCCTCCGTCTGCTTGAGTGCCGCTACCTTCAGTCCGTAGGTATAGCAGATTCTGCCGCCAAACATAGCTCCGATAAACAGAGCGATCTTTTCGATATACAGAGAATGCGCTACCAAAACACCCATGCCATAGCCATTAAAATATCCTCGAAAGGAACCTGTCAGCGCAGACAAAAAGACAGCGGGCGCAGCCGCTAAAAGCGCCATGCGGCATAGATGCTCAAGCACAAGCACATCCGCGATCCATGCTGAAAAAAACAACAGCACAAGAGCCATCACCGCGCCCAGAAAAAGATTCATAAAAAAGCCGGTCCGAAATACCTTACGCGCATTCCGATACCGCTCTCTCTTGACACGATACCGCATGATCCCTGCCAGAGCACGGGACATACCGTAGGAAGTGACCAAAGCGGTCAATAAAAACAGCTCCAACGCCGGGGCAAACAGTCCGACACCCGCATCCCCTATGACACGGGAAAGCGGAATCCGCATAAAAAGAAGGATCATATAGGACACGATCCCCGCAGAGAGGACGATCCTGTTTTTCAGATTTTTAGCCATCCATCGTATTTTCATTGTCAACCTCAGTATATCCCCTGAAAATCAGTCTCTCGTGATGCCAAGCGACGCAAGCACGGCCTCCTGCTTTTCCTCCATCCGTGCCGCTTCCTTCTCCTCCATGTGATCGTAACCGCACAGATGGAAAAGACTGTGCGCCACAAGGAATGCGAACTCCCGCAGCTCGCTGTGTCCGTACTCTTTCGCCTGCGACTTCACCCGCTCCACTGACAGAATGATGTCACCGAGAACAAGCTCGCCGCTGTCCGGATCAAAACAGTCCGCCTCCGCTGTCTCCGCCACAGAAAAATCTCCCGGCGATTCAAACTCCAGGTTGGGAAATGAGAGCACATCCGTCTCTGCATCTATATCGCGATACTGTGCATTGTATTGCCGGATTCCTATGCCGTCCGTCAGAAGAAGGCTCACCGTGGCCTCGTAGGGACATCCCTCCGCCGTAAGCACTGCCTCCATGACTCGGTCCAGAGTCTCTTTTTCCGAAAAGGAAAAGGATTGCTCCGTCTCATTCTCAACGTAGGAAGTCATAATACAGTTTCTCCTGTAAAAATATTTTTTTCATCTTATAAAGCTGCCCCAGAGAAATATCATTTTCCCAGAGCTCGTCCGTCTCAAATTTTTTGCGGAACACGGTGTCGATCAGCTGGGCATAGTCTAACTCCGCCTTCGGATCCTTCGCAAACAGATACAGGATCGAGGAGACAATACAATCCGCAAACAGCACCACAATGGTCTCCTTCGACACGACTTTAGCATCCGGATCCACATATTCCTTCAGGATTCGCTTTGTCTTAGGGGGAAAATGATATTTGTCGCAGATCGAGGAAACATTCTCCCAGGTGTTTTCGCCCATGAGTTTCCCGATTCTGTGATAATAGCCGCAGGCCTTTATCGCCGCATCGTCAAGCCCCAGATTTCTGGCGATCTTATCGCTCAGATAGGCCGTGTGAATTGCATGATAATATTCTTCCTTAGAAAGCTCCTTCAGCTGTACGAGCAAAGGACACTCCGGATCGTTGAGCTCCATATATTTATCCCGATATCGATGGATCACCGCAGAACTGACCATTTTCAGGCTGACCAGAAGAAGAATGCCGCATAC
>CAMWMO010000276.1 GCA_947175305.1 uncultured Lachnospiraceae bacterium | reverse complement strand
GGTAAGACCACCCTCGCCAGGATCATAGCGAATAAAACCAAGTCTTCCTTTATAGATTTTTCCGCGGTGACCAGCGGGATCAAGGAGATCCGCACCGTCATGGAGCAGGCGGAGAAAAACAGGCAGTACGGTGTCAGGACGATCCTGTTCGTGGACGAGATACACCGTTTCAACAAGGCGCAGCAGGATGCCTTTCTGCCCTTTGTGGAGAAGGGAAGCATCATTTTGATCGGCGCTACCACCGAAAATCCTTCCTTTGAGATAAACAGCGCGCTTTTATCCCGCTGTAAGGTGTTTGTGCTGCAGGCGCTCACCACGGAGGATGTAAAGGGACTGCTTGCTCGTGCCCTGCAAGATCCCAGAGGCTTCGGCGGCCAGCGTGTGATGATCGATGAGGAGACGCTGGAGGCCATAGCGGTCTTTGCAAACGGAGATGCCCGCAATGCGCTCTCTACTCTGGAGATGGTGGTGTTAAACGGAGAGATGGACAGCGAGGGAACTGTCACAGTGACCAAGGAGACGCTGGAGCAGTGTACTCTGCGAAAATCTCTTCTGTATGATAAAAAGGGAGAAGAGCATTACAATCTGATCTCCGCCTTACATAAATCCATGCGCAATTCCGATCCGGACGCGGCAGTCTACTGGCTCGCCAGGATGCTGGAAGCGGGGGAGGATCCCCTCTATGTGGCCAGACGGGTGGTGCGCTTTGCCAGTGAGGATGTGGGATTGGCGGATCCACAGGCGATGCAGATCGCGGTGGCGGCCTATCAGGCATGTCATTTTCTGGGAATGCCTGAGTGTAATGTGCATCTGACCCAGGCGGTGGTCTATGTGGCTCTGGCGCCCAAGTCAAATGCGATGGAGGTGTCCTACAATGAGGCCAAGGAGGACGCCGTCAAGGATCTGGCGGAACCGGTACCCCTTGTGATCCGCAATGGAGTCACGGGCCTCATGCAGGAGCTGGAGTACGGAAAGGGTTATCAATACGCTCATGACACGGAGGAGAAGCTGACCAATATGCAGTGTCTGCCGGATGCGCTTTTGGGGCGGGAATATTATCGTCCGGCGGGTATGGGAGAAGAGGCGGCGCTCAAGAAGAGGCTTGCCGAGATCAAGGCATGGAAAAAGGCGCATGCACCGAAAACGGAATAAAATATTCAAGAGATTGATTTTAACTGCGTTTTGCTTTATAATCATATAGTAAGAAACAAGGGCTGGTTTTTTACAACCGGCCCTTTGTGTTGGAGCATTTTAATTCATAGGAGGGTTTTATCATGGTAAAGGCTGTAGTGGGCGCTAACTGGGGCGATGAGGGAAAAGGAAAGATCACGGATATGCTCGCTGAGAAAGCGGATATCATCGTGCGGTTTCAGGGAGGTGCGAACGCGGGACATACGATCATAAATGCTTATGGCAAATTCGCGCTTCACACATTGCCGTCCGGCGTATTTTACGGACATACCACCAGTATCATCGGAAATGGCGTGGCTCTTAACATTCCGATCCTGATCGAGGAGATCAAGTCCATCACGGACAGAAATGTGCCGATGCCCAAGATTTTGGTATCCGATCGCTGTCAGATCGTAATGCCTTATCATGTGTTGTTTGATCAGTACGAGGAGGAGCGGCTGGGAGGTAAATCCTTCGGTTCCACCAAGTCGGGAATCGCTCCTTTTTATTCCGATAAATATGCCAAGATCGGCTTTCAGGTCAGCGAGCTGTTCGATGAGGAGCGCTTAAAAGAAAAAGTGTTCCGGGTTTGTGAGACGAAAAATGTGCTTTTGGAGCATCTCTACCATAAGCCGCTCGTAGATCCGGAGGAGCTGTTTGCCACACTGAAAGGCTACCGGGAGATGATAGCGCCTTATGTGTGCGATGTGTCCGCATATCTGGAACGGGCGTTAAAGGAGGGAAAGACCGTACTGTTAGAGGGACAGCTTGGTACGCTCAAGGATCCCGATCACGGTATTTACCCGATGGTCACCTCTTCTTCCACGCTGGCAGCCTACGGCGCCATCGGAGCGGGGCTGCCGCCCCACGAAATCAAGCAGATCATCACGGTCTGCAAGGCATATTCCTCCGCGGTGGGCGCGGGTGCGTTTGTGTCGGAGATCTTCGGCGACGAGGCGGATGAGCTGAGAAGGCGCGGCGGCGACGGCGGCGAGTTCGGCGCCACCACGGGACGGCCCAGAAGAATGGGATGGTTTGACTGTGTGGCTTCCAAGTATGGCTGCCGTTTACAGGGGACCACGGATGTGGCATTTACCGTTCTGGATGTACTGGGCTATCTGGATGAGATACCGGTGTGTGTGGGCTACGAGGTGGACGGCGAGGTGACGACGGACTTTCCGGTGACCTGTAAGCTGGAGAAGGCGAAGCCCGTGCTGAAAACCCTTCCCGGCTGGAAGTGTGAGATCCGCGGGATCAAGAAGTACGAGGAGCTGCCGGAGAACTGCCGCAAATATGTGGAGTTTATCGAGGAGCAGATCGGTTATCCCATCACTATGGTGTCGAACGGCCCCGGCAGAGAGGATATCATCTACAGAGAGAGCCCGCTGAAAAAGTAAGGGCGGTACATATAGAACAGGAAGGCAGCGGAGAATGATCACAACAATTATCTTTGATATCGGAAACGTACTTGCGGACTTTGCCTGGGAGGCATATTTTCGGAGCTTTGGCTATGGAGAGGAAATGTTTCGTCGTCTTGCAAAGGCCACGGTCTTAAATCCCATGTGGAACGAGTATGACAGGGGCGTTATGAGCAATGAGGAGATTCTGCAGGGCTTTATAGACAGCGATCCTGAGATCGGAGAGGAGATCAAAAAGGCTGTGCGGTATATAGGGCCTATGGTTACGAGAAATGACTATGCGATTCCCTGGATCCAGGAGCTGCAGGGCAAAGGATACCGCTGCCTGTATCTGTCCAATTTTTCCAAGCGAGGGCACATGGAGTGCGCGGCGGCATTGGATTTCATTCCCTATATGGACGGCGGCATCCTGTCCTATCAGGAGCGGCTGATCAAGCCTATGCCGGAGATCTATCAGCTGCTCATCGACCGTTATGGACTGGTGCCGGAGGAGTGTGTCTTTATGGATGATACCCTGCACAATCTGGAGGCGGCGGAGAAATTCGGAATACATACGATCCACTTTCAGAACAAGGCGCAGGCGGTAGAGGAATTGCAGAAGTTGGGCGTTGATGCTTGAAAAGTATAGAAATGATTGTCGAACTGTGACATAATGGGAGAGTTTATAAAAGAATTGCTTTCCGAGATGGTGCTTTTGCTGAGCACGTCATAAAGAATGATGCAATCTGGCATTGTTAAAAATATCTAATCTGGATATTTTGCAATGCCAGATTTTTTGTACAATAGGCGTAAAGAAAAAACAGGAGATTGGAAGGGAGAAAAAATAATGGGTGAGGACAGATATACACTAAACAAACAATTGGCACAGATGCTGAAAGGGGGTGTCATTATGGATGTGACGACCCCGGAGCAGGCAAAGATCGCAGAGGAGGCGGGCGCCTGTGCGGTTATGGCGCTGGAGCGGATTCCGGCGGACATCCGTGCGGCGGGCGGTGTATCCCGTATGAGTGATCCGAGGATGATCAAGGG
>CAMWMO010000275.1 GCA_947175305.1 uncultured Lachnospiraceae bacterium | reverse complement strand
ACTGAATCCTCCCGCCTCGCAGCCTAACAGAAAAAGCAGTGCCGTCACCAGCACGATTTTCCAATAATTTCTGTGCAGGGCTTCTTTTGCCCTCTCCTTCAATTCTCTTCTGGTCCACATCATATCGTCTCCTCCTTAGAATCTGCCATGATATACAGGCAGTTCTTTTGCTTTCTGATTGATGATATCAGCATAACAGGCTTATCTTAAAGGAGGGATGGATTCACCTTAACACAATCTTAAAGTCAACACCTAAAATAGTATCATTTTATGCTCGTTCTGACAATGGAACATCCCTCTTACCTATGTGCAATCATCATACTTTATGTTATAGTATTTTTTGAGACGAATTAACTATGTATTATCGATAGGCCTGAATGAATTGGCTGTATTGTCTCTGCTCAGCTTAAAACGAAAGGATCCGACAATGGAAATACAAAAAACCTATATTTATCGATACAACGATAAAAACGAAACGCCTCTTTGTATTTATTTATGTGATATCCAGACTAAAGGCAAGATTTTAATTATGCCTTTAACCGAAAACAACTCAGGAAACGTGTATAAATTAACAGTAACAAGACAGTACGCTGACCTGGACCATTATAAAGAAATAAATAAAGAAGCTGTCGTTTCTGCTTTATTTTTGAATTCTAAACCCGTGCAGGTCCCTGAAACTGACCTAAATTATATTCAGAAATATGTCATCAAGCATTATATGGACAAAATCTATAACAACGCTGTTACCGCCAATCAATCCCTGCTGTTATTTGAATCGATCTATCAGTTTATCAGTTGGAAACACCAAAAATTTCTTTTAAACTTTGAGCCGTACGAGAGACACACTACAGTATATGAAAATGGAATCTACTGGGCTTCTCTTGGAGTAAACATAGGTTCAGAATTAAATAAGAACCGCCCTGTCTTAATCTGGAAAAAACGTTGCAATGGAGCCGATGAAAAAGACTATTCTTACATTGTGATTCCCATAACCTCAAAGAAAAAGCGAAAACATTATTACATGAATGTTCCGATTGATATTAACGGCAGTCAATCCTATCTCCGCATAGAAGATATGCGGAGAATCAATATAAGACGAATTACAAGACCCATTTTAACTTCTGAAAAGAAATTAATCTTTATTGATGAAAATAAACGCAAAGAAATTATTGATGCTATACAAAAATTTTACATATTCGAAAACAAGCATAAAAGATCTTGAATCGCATATAATGTAACTGTCTCTTGACAAAATCTGATTTATGCTATAGGATGAGAACATGATTAGATCGTGGTTCTAACCACGCAAGGGAAATGTAAGAAAGAGCGTTATCAGGTAACTGATAACGCTCTTTCTCTTGAAACCCCTCAAACAATCTCCTAGTTTCTCTCCAAATTCATATATTGGATATAAAGCCTCTCAAAGCCTTCCTGCTTCGCCAGATTGACAGCGTGCAGACTTCCGCTCTCCGTAACAGCCAGCGCCTCTTCCAACCTGCTTTTCATAAGATCCCCTGCTGTCAGATCCCTGCCCAGGCGATAGGCTCCCTCCAGAGCCGTATTCCCCACAGACTGAATCCTCCCACGCAGACGTTCCGGGAGAAGCCCTATGACAAGTGCCGCCTCCACATCCAGATGATAACCAAATCCGCCCGCCAGATAAACCATCCCGATTTCTGGACATCCCATCTTTTCCCACAAGATCTCCACCCCTGCCCGGATAGCGGCTTTCGCCATCTGCAGATCGCGGATATCCTTCTGATTTAAATAATGTTCATTTCTATTATTTGCTTCCGCCAGAAATCCTGTCTCGTCCATTTTCCCCTGCCGCAAAAGGTCTGCTGTCAGAGCGATTCTGTCCGTACCGATGAGCGCGCTGTTTCTTCCTCCCTCAAAAGCCGGCCCCGCAGCCGTGGCAGTGACCAGCATACGCTTTCCGTCGGTGATCGCTATCTCCCCGTTGGTGCCCAGATCGATCAACAATGTGACTGACTCCTGTTTTCCCGCTTCCGCCTTCACATCTCTCTGACAAGGGGCAAAAATACCGGGCAGCATTTGCAGCGTGTAGAGCCCCGCCACGATGTCGCCTCCCACAAAGGCGCTGATACCCGGCGCGATATAGACGGGAAAATCCCACCCGGCTGGCAGGGAAGCCTCATCTGCTTCTTCAGCGACGCCTTCACTCTTCGTAAATAACCTTGAAGTCATCATTTCCTGCAGTCCGATCTCCACCGGGGTAAAGGGACTGCGCCCCAGCGTACTCACATCATAGCCGAGCAAAAGATGCTCCATAGTAGTATTTCCGGCGATACACATACAAACCGGACTGACGGCAAACTGCCGCAGGCCCCGCATCAGAGTCTCACAGACCAGCCTTCGCAGTACCTCCCGGTGCCCATCGCAGGATGCCTGTATCCGTGACAGCACATCTGCCCCGTAAGGTCTCTGGGGATTCAGCTCACAGTAAGTATCTATCACTTCCCCCGACGCCATATCCCGCAGCTGCATGGCGATGGTGGTGGTACCCAGATCTACCGCAATCATAACACCCGCTTTCCTTCTTGAAATAACGCTTACATTTTTATTCAGGTTCCTGGCAGCCTCGGCCGTCGATTCGGAAATTTTCATAGCAAACGATATTTGATTTTCAGACAACTTATTTTGCTGACCATTTAAGTCAATATTTTGTGACACAGGATTCAACTCAGTGACGATCGGTATCTCCTGCACATCCTGCTCCGGGATACGAATCACACAGTCTGTTTTCGGTCTGGTCACACAGGCCAATCGAAAGCCCTGCCTCAGTTCCTCCGGTTCCAGGCAGCTTCTCTCTATTCCTGTGGGCAGCGGCGCCCCCGCTAAAAACTGTACGAGACACCGCCCGCAATCTCCTCTCCCCCCACAAAAACTGCCGGAAAGAAGCTTTCGCTCCCGTAAAACCGACATGACCGTCATAGATGATTCCTGTGTCAGTTTGATAGAATTTGACTGCTCACTCTGTTTTCCTTTATTCAGTTTTTCGTCATCCATAACGATCGTAATTTCTATTTTCTCAGACAAATTGATTTTTCTCCTCATCGTAATGATAAGAAATTCCTGCCAGTTTTTCGACAATCTCACTGCGGTCTGCATCCAGATCTTCACAGAGCCTGTCCAGATCAGAATAAAAATCACGCAGCTTTAAATTTACAAAACTCAACAACATAACCGGATCTTTAGGTAACATTTTAAACCGCCTCTCTTCTATTATTATTGCAATGTCATCTCCACACGGTAAGTTTTTCCGTCGCTGGTCACCCGCGCCATACTGCCGCAGAGTAAGGGCATGGACGGCGGCAGATGTCCGATATCCAGATCCATGAGCACCGGCACCTGATATGGATAGAGCATCTCGCAGACTGCCTGATACTCGTCGATGCCAAATTCTTCCACTCCCATGCCGATCCTGGGTCTGCCGATCAGGAAACCCTTGCAATGCCGGAACCATCCCGCATGCTCCATCTGCCACATGGCACGCCGTATGCCCATCAGGTTTAAATCACAAGCCTCCAAAAACCATATGATCCCGTCCTCTTTATACCGCTCCGTAAATGCCGTCACCTGATCATACTGTGTCCCCAGC
>CAMWMO010000274.1 GCA_947175305.1 uncultured Lachnospiraceae bacterium | reverse complement strand
ATCCAAAAACGTAAAACCAGAAAGGCCGCCAGCATCTCAAAGGCGCTGGTCACCTCTTTACTCTTGGCAACCTGACCTTCATTTCGCGCATCCGACAGTTTTTTCTGGGTAGGTTCCTCTGTCTTTTCTCCGCCAGGACCCTCCTTGGCAAAGAACTGGAGATCATACTGTAAGATCAAATCATCCCCTCCACAAAAGAAACGATCATTCTCTTCATCTGTGTGAACAGATTATCCGACAGAGCCGGCAGCATCCGCATCGACAAAAAGAGAATACCAAGTCCTACAAGCACCTTAAACTGCATACCCACGGCAAACATATTGAGCTGCGGCGATACTTTCGCCAGCACCCCCAGCACACAGTTTAAAAAGATCATGGCGCAAAAAATCGGCAGGATGATGCGGAATCCAATCGCGATATAATCCGCAAGGAACATAAGAACGGACTCCATCAGCGCCTCCGTCTTAAAGACCGCGCCATTTATCGGTACTAAGGTAAAGGTATCCACCATCGCCCGCAAAAGGTACTGGTAGAGACCCGAAATAAGCATTAAGAGCGTAAACATATATTGGTAAAACACGCCTGTGAAGGTCGCCTGCTCCTTAGTCGTCGGATCCATCAGGGAGACCATGGACAAACCGATCTCCATATCCGCGATGCTTCCCGCAAAGGAGGTCACCGAGGCACATATCTGTGCGCCCCATCCGATGAGAAAACCTGTCAGGGCTTCCTTCATCACAATCAGGGCAAATCCCAAAAGCGTATTGTAAACTACCTCGTTATGATCCACAGCCTGGTAGATCAAGTAGGAAAAAAAGATACTGAATCCCACCTTGACTCTGTGCGGCACATTCGACATGCTAAAAAACGGAGCAACATACACGAAGCAGCTGATCCGCACCAGAATCAACAGAAAATATTCTAAATCTGCATAAGTAAAGCTGTAATCTATCATAGAGACACTTTCCCGTATCAGTATCCAGTATCTATCCGCCGCTACCTGATGTAGAGGTTAAAATTGGTCCACAGATCAGTCATGAACTCTACCATATTGTTCATGATCCAATGACCCGCAAGCATCAGCATCAAAAAAATCGCCAATACCTTCGGCACAAAGGTGAGCGTCTGCTCCTGAATGGATGTGACCGTCTGAAAAATACTCACGGCAAGTCCAACACACAAAGACACTAAAAGCATCGGCGCCGCACATTTGATGATCGTAAAGATCGCCTGCTCGGCGATCATGGTGACATCATTGACCGACATATCTTCACATCCCTTCTCCCATCGGCTCTTCTGATATCCGAATTATCTGATATACCTAATAATTGAAACTCTCCACCACACCCTTGATTATCAGATACCACCCGTCTGCAAGGACAAAAAGGAGGATCTTAAACGGCATGGAGATCGTGGTCGGCGGCAGCATCATCATACCCATACTCATAAGTGTGGAAGCCACCACCATATCAATGACAATAAACGGAATATATATCAAAAACCCGATGATAAACGCTTCCCGCAGTTCGTTGATGATAAAAGCGGGCACAAGAACGCTGATCGGTATGTCGTCTAATTCACCATTCCACTCTGTACGGCTGACATCCATGAAGAAATTCACATCACTCTTCTGGGTCTGTGCATACATGAACTGCCTGATCGGCGCTGCCGCCGCCGTGAGCGCTTCCTGCTGCGTCAGATCTCCCGCCTCATAGGGAAGGACGGCCTCCGTGTAGATTGCCGTCATCGTAGGCTGCATGATATAAAAGGTTAAAAACAACGCTATGCCTACCAGAACCGTATTGGGCGGAGCCGACTGCGTATTGAGCGCCTGCCTCGTGAAATGAAGGACAATGATAACCCTCGTAAAAGAGGTTAACATAATAATCAACGACGGCGCGATCGCAATCAGAGTCAGGATCACCAGAATGCGCAGTGCGCCGTTTACACTGCCATTCCCGTCATTGTACGTAACCGTCACCGTATTGGCAATATTCAATTCAGCCAGATCATCTGCATTGTCCGAAGCTCCGGGCGGATCCAAATTCGTTCTCTCCTCATTGGTTCCGGTGAGATTGGATTCCCGGTAGGGGGTGTCTGTCACCGCATAAGCCGTATCGCCCCAACTAAGATACAATATGCCTGCCACCATCAGCAGGCATATCCATTTTGCCAAATGATATCCGGAAAAATATTTCTTCATTCGTCTCGCCCGTCTTCTTTTTCCAGGATTCTTTCTTTTTGTATTTTCGCCAGTACATCCTTAAAACTGAACGTACTGCCGTCAGACCCCTCAGGAAAAGACAACTCCTCCTCAGGAATCTCTGATAACATTGTAACCGTATCCTTGCAGATCGCAACTGCCAAATACTTCCGCCCGATCCTGACGATCTGGATATATTTGTTATTAGACAGTCTGAGCGTCTCCAGAATCTCCATATTCGCGCCCACGGTCATGCCCTTCTGATAACCGCCTATCCACTTTGTCACCACGGCCGTGATTGCCAGCACAAACACAAACAGCAGAAGGATCGTTATGAACTGCGCATAGGAGTCAGTCGTCCTATCTGATAATGCCAGAAGCATTAACCTACGACCTTCTTTACAGCCTCTAGCACGCGATCCGCCTGGAAAGGCTTAACAATGAAGTCCTTGGCGCCGGACTGAATGGACTCGATAACCATGGCCTGCTGTCCCATAGCGGAACACATAATAACCATTGCACCGGGATCACCCTCTTTGATCTTCTTGAGAGCCTGAATGCCATCCATCTCGGGCATCGTGATATCCATCAGCACAAGATCCGGCTTAAGTTCATTGTACTTCTCAACTGCCTTCGCGCCGTTCTCTGCCTCTCCTGCCACGTTATAGCCATTCTTGGTCAGGATATCCTTGATCATCATTCGCATAAACGCTGCATCATCACATACTAAAATATTCTTTGCCATCTCTTTTCTCCTATCACATATTATTTGATAATTTCGGTCACCCGAATACCAAAACTTTCCTCAATTACTACTACTTCACCCTTCGCTACAAACTTGCCGTTGACTAAAACGTCAATCGGTTCGCCTGCGATCTTATCCAGCTCGATGATCGTACCCGGTGCAAAATCCAGGATATCCGAAATGGATTTGGAGGTTCTTCCCAGCTCTACCGTCACCTCCAACGGCACATCCTTGATCAGCTCGATGTTCTCCTGACTCTGCATGGGATTAAAGTCACCAGCAAAGCTCTGGAACTGAACCGGCTGTACATTCATATTGGGCATCGCCATCTGGGGCATCATCTGCATCTGCGGCATCATCTGGGGCATTCCCATCTGCGGCATCATCTGCATCTGACTCATATCCATCTGAGGCGCCTGTGCAGGCATCGGCTGTGGAGCCGGAGCCGCCGCGGGTGCAGGTGCCGGTGCCGGAGCCGCCGCTTCAGGAGCCGCTGTCGGTGCGTCACCTCCACCTCCCTGACTGGTAATAAAGGTGTCATAAACGTCCTTCGCGAAATCCACCGGATATAACTGCATGATCGTGGAATCGATCAGTTCGTCGATCTGCATTCTGAATGATATCTTAACAAAGGTTCCCCCCAAGAACTCCGCAATATCACTGCCGGACTTAAAGGCTGTGAGATCCACCAGGC
>CAMWMO010000273.1 GCA_947175305.1 uncultured Lachnospiraceae bacterium | reverse complement strand
GTCTCCGTGACAGCTCCCGGCTACGAGCCCGTTATCGTCTCCGGTGTGGAGGTGCTGACGGACGTGACAGCAATCCAGAATATTGAAATGACGCCCACGGAAATGACGCAGGAGGATGAGGAGATCATCTCCATCCCCGACCACACCCTCTACGGCGACTATCCGCCCAAGATTCCCGAGGACGAGATCAAGCCTATGGACGAATCCGGCGAGATCGTCTTAAGCCGCGTGGTGATCCCCGAGTATGTCATCGTACATGACGGCGTTCCCTCTGATTCCACCGCCGCCAACTACTATGTCCGCTACCGCGACTATATCAAGAATGTGGTCTCCTCCGAAATATACGCCACCTGGCCGGAGAACGCCATCTACGCAAACACTCTGGCAATCATGTCCTTCACCTTGAACCGTGTCTACACGGAATGGTATCGGAACCAGGGTTATAACTTTACGATCACCTCCTCCACGGCCTACGATCAGAAATGGATCTACGGACGTAATATCTACTCTAACATTGACAGACTGGTGGACTCCATCTTTGCCAACTATCTCTCCCGCCCCGGTGTACGCCAGCCCATTTTCACCTCCTACTGCGACGGCAGGAACGTGACCTGCAACGGCTTAAGCCAGTGGGGCTCCAAGTATCTGGGAGACGAAGGATACACACCGATCCAGATCCTCCGCTACTACTACGGCAGCGACATGTATATCAACACCGCTGTGGCGGTCTCAGGCGTCCCCTCCTCCTGGCCCGGCTACAACCTGAACATCGGCGCTTCCGGAGATAAAGTCCTGCAGATTCAGCAGCAGTTAAACCGTATCTCCCAGAATTATCCCGCCATCCCGAAGATCACCGCCGACGGCATCTACGGTTCCCGCACCGCCGAAGCCGTGAGAGTGTTCCAGCGAGTATTCAATCTTCCCCAATCCGGAATCGTGGACTATCCCACCTGGTATAAAATCTCCGAGATCTTCGTGGGAGTCAGCAGACTCTCCGAGCCCGGGTGAAAAACCATTGTTCCTTCCGATTGTATCAGAGCAAAAAGAAGCGAATCCTTTCCTCCGAAAAGATTCGCTTCTTACATTCGCGTTTTTACTACTAGTTTACATATCTTATTTTGTCAACAGCAGCATGATCTCATTGCTTCTCGCCACAAACTTCGTCATCGCCTCCGGCTCCAAAGGCGCCTGCTGCAGCAGCGCCAGATCATAGAGCTGTTCGCAGATCATTTTCACATTGTCGCCGTCCTGATGCTCCAGCACATACTGTACCAGCGGATGATTCGCATTCAAAATCAGGGTCTCGCCCTCTTTGCCGAACATCCCCATATCCATACCCGGCATGGAGTACATCTTCATCATATCCTGCATTCTGCGGCTCTCCTCGGAGAGCGTGATCATGGAAGAGATCTTCTTGTTTTTCAGCTTCTCTATCTTGATCTTGATGGCATCCTTCTTTAAGACCTTCTTCATCAGCTTGGCTACTGCCTCGGCCTGCTCCTCCATCTCCTTCTCCGCCTTCTTGGAGGTCTTTGCCTTAAAGACGTCCGTCAGATCCGCATCGATGCGCTGGAACTTAATGCCCTCGTTCTTCGCCTCCAGCTGGGATACAAAGGGCTGGTCGATGTTGTGGGTCAGCACCACAGCATCCATTTTCGCAGCCTTAAACATATTGATATACTGGCTCTGCTGCTTCTCGTCGGTTACGTAGTAGATTGTCTTTTCCTTCTTCTCCTCCTCAATGGGGTCGCCGTTCTCGTCAAGAACTTCCGTCTCATCTGCCTTCTCGTCAACGACCTCGGCTTCCACCTTCTCGCCATTCTCATCTGTGGCGCTCTCGCCGTCTTCCACCTCATCGGGATCGATCTTATTGACCTCCAGACACTCCGGCAGTGTCATATACTCGCCGTCCAGATTCTTAAAGAGGATGTAATCCGTCATCTTCTCGCAGAACTTGTCATCCTTTAAGCAGCCGAACTTGATAAAGGGACTGATGTCATCCCAGTATTTCTCGTACTCTTCCTTCTCAGTCTTACACATGCCGGAGAGCTTGTCCGCCACCTTCTTGGTGATATATTCGCTGATCTTCTTCACGAAGCCATCATTTTGCAGTGCGCTTCTGGACACATTCAGCGGCAGATCCGGACAGTCGATCACGCCTTTTAACAGGAGCAGGAACTCCGGTATGACCTCCTTGATGTTATCCGCGATAAACACCTGATTGTTATACAGTTTGATGGTGCCCTCAATGGACTCGTACTCCATGTTGATCTTCGGGAAGTACAGGATACCCTTCATGTTAAAGGGATAATCCATATTCAGGTGGATCCAGAAGAGAGGCTCCTTGTAATCCTGAAATACCTTGCGGTAAAACTCCAGATACTCCTCTCTTGTGCACTCGTTGGGATGTTTCGTCCAAAGAGGCTTCGTCTCATTGAGAAGCTCGGGCCGCTTTTTGATCTTCAGCTTCTGCTCGTCCTCTTCCTTCTCCTTCTTGATCTCCTCCACGACCTCGTCGGTATCCAGCTTCTCCTCCGCCGTGATGATCTGTGTCTCTGTGGTGTTTGCCTTGGACAGATATATTTCTGTGGGCATAAAGGAGCAGTACTTTTTGATGACTTCCTTCGCCTTATATTCGTTGCAGAACTCCAGACAGTCCTCATTGATATGGAGGGTGATCTCCGTACCGACCTCATTCCTGTCACCGGCCTCCATGTCGAACTCCGTGCCGCCGTCGCATTCCCAGTGTACCGCCTGCGCGCCCTCCTGATAGGAGAGGGTGTCGATATGCACCTCGTCGGCTACCATGAACGCAGAGTAAAAGCCCAGGCCGAAATGACCGATGATCTGATCCTCGTTGGCCTTGTCCTTATATTTTTCAATAAAATCCGTTGCGCCGGAAAAGGCGATCTGGTTGATGTACTCCTCCACCTCTTCCGCCGTCATGCCGATACCGTTATCAATAAATTTCAAGGTCTTTTCTTCCGGATTGACAATGACCTGCACCTTTGCCTTATAATCATCCGGCAGACTGTACTCGCCCATCATATCCAGCTTCTTAAGCTTCGTGATCGCGTCACAACCGTTAGAGATCAGCTCTCTGAAAAAAATGTCATGATCCGAGTAGAGCCATTTTTTGATGATCGGAAAAATATTATCGCTGTTGATTGACAGATTGCCGTGTTTTGTTTCCATATTACCTCACATTCCTTTCTTCAAACGCCTATTTCCTGTTTTTTCACGTGCTTCTTTCTGTGGAATAGTTTAATACCGCTACAAGGAGAAGTCAAGATAAAATTAGCACTCATTAAAGGCGAGTGCTAATAATTTAAAAAATATCCAGTTTTTTTCATAGTTTCGGAAATTATAAATTTTTTCTAAACTTCACATTCTCCATCGAGGATGTATACTTTAACGAATTTCTATACACTAAAATACGTCGCATATACCTCAAAGAAATTCTGTGTGCTTACGCTCTCGTCATGGATAAAATTCACCGTATCCCAGAGCTCCTCGTTCAGATTTCTGGTGAGCGTCTCCACATAGGCGTCATATTCCCGCCCGAAGGCTTCCTCCCGCCGCTGCTCTACAATTTTGATCTTATTGGCATCCGTCTCTTCTTTGTCGAAAGTGTTGATGCACTTGATGATATGATAG
>CAMWMO010000272.1 GCA_947175305.1 uncultured Lachnospiraceae bacterium | reverse complement strand
TCCCGAAACGCTGACACACCAGGAGAAGGAGACCGTCAAAGAACAGATCAGGCAGTATAAGAGCATAGAGATGCTGATCCGAAAGGGAACATACCATCGCCTGTCAGATCCTTTCCGGGAATCTTACGCGGCATGGTTGTTTGTATCGGAGGAGAAGGAACGGGCGGTTTTGAGCGTCGTCATGCTGGAAATACATGGCAATATGCCGGTGAGCTATGTGAGATTGAGAGGATTGGAGTCGCAGGCGGTGTACCGGGATGTAGAGAGCGGCAGATGCTATTACGGTGCGGATCTGATGGAAGCCGGCCTTCCGATGCCGGTGGAGCAGAAGGAGTATCCGGCATATCAGATTGAGCTGGTCAGGGAGCAGTGAGGCTTTGGGACGGAGGTAAGTATGAGAGGCAAAAAGGGAGAGACATCGCAGACGAAGGATAAGGTATCACGGGCGGAGGCGACCTACAGAAAACGATTTGACAGGCATTTAGATGAGCTTAGATGGCTGTATATGGAACTGTATGACAACGGCTCCATGTTTGCGGAGCTGTGCGATAATCTTCACCGTTTCTATGAAGAACGTGCCAATGATCTGAAAAAACTGGACCGGGAGAGGGAAAAGTCGCCCGACTGGTATAAAAAGAACGATATGCTGGGCATGATGCTCTACATTGACAATTTTGCAGACAATCTTCAGGGCGTGCAGGGAAAGCTGGATTACCTGAAAAGCTGTAATGTCAATTATATTCATCTGATGCCCTTCCTGGATACTCCCAAAGGACGCTCTGACGGCGGCTATGCGGTGGCGGATTTTCGGAAGGTGCAGCCCCAGCTGGGAACCATGGAAGATCTGGAAAGCCTGACGGCGGCCTGCCGGAAGGAGGGGGTCAATGTCTGCATGGATTTTGTCATGAACCACACCTCCGAGGATCACGAGTGGGCGAAGCGGGCGAGAGCGGGCGAAGGCGAATATATGAGCCGCTACTTCTTCTTTGACAATGACGCCATTCCGAACGAATATGAGAAGACGGTGCCGCAGGTGTTTCCCACCACCGCACCGGGCAATTTCACCTGGCTTGCGGATGCAGGACATTTTGTGATGACCTCCTTCTATCCGTATCAATGGGATTTGAACTATAAAAATCCCCGGGTGTTTAACGAGATGATGTACAATTTTCTCTTTCTTGCCAACAAGGGGATGGATGTGATACGGATCGATGCCGTGCCGTATATCTGGAAGGAGTTACATACCTCCTGCCGCAATTTAAAACAGGTACATACCATCGTGCGTATGATGCGCATGATCTGTGAGATCGTATGTCCCGGCGTGCTGCTGCTTGGCGAGGTGGTGATGGAGCCGGAGAAGGTGGCCCCTTATTTCGGGACGGTTGAGAAACCGGAGTGCCATATGCTCTACAACGTGACGACCATGGCGACAACCTGGCACACGGTGGCGACGCGGGATGTCAGCCTGTTAAAGAGGCAGCTTGACATTGTAAACGGTCTGCCGAAAGAATATGTGTTCCTGAATTATCTGCGCTGCCATGACGACATTGGCTGGGGGCTGGATTATGATACCCTGCGTCTTGAAGGAATCGATGAGCGCGCCCACAAGCAGTATCTGAACGATTATTTTCAGGGATACGCGGGGGAAAGCAACAGCAGAGGCGAGCTGTACAA
This sequence comes from uncultured Lachnospiraceae bacterium, assembly GCA_947175305.1. GTDB lineage: Bacteria > Bacillota > Clostridia > Lachnospirales > Lachnospiraceae > UBA3282. Next base: position 2,006 of record CAMWMO010000272.1, on the reverse strand, counting down.
CGCCGATCCCGTGTCGGGAGACGCCAGATTCTGCGGCACTACGGCATCTATGTGCGGTGTGGAAAAGGCGGGCTCCACGCAAGATGAGGGGGCTATGGAGCAGGCCATCCAGCTGGATGTGACACTTCACGCCTACATGTTCATGCAGTCCGGCATTCCCGTACTCTACAGCGGAGACGAGATCGGACAGCTAAACAATTACAGCTATAAAGAGGATCCGGACAAGGCGGCGGATTCCCGCTATATTCACCGTAGTAAAATGAACTGGACGCTGGCGAAACAGGCAAGGGATGAAAAGAGTGTGGAGGGACGAATCTTTTCACAGCTCGACCGATTGGAAAAGATCAGAAAGTCGGAGAAGGTGTTTGTCACACAGGCCGACAGCCGGACGATAGATACCGGGGACAGGAATGTCCTGTGCATCGGCAGATACTATCAGGGAGAGAGGCTTCTGGGGCTGTTTAATTTCAGTGGAGAGGATAAAAAGCTGGCCTTGCAGGAGGCGGAGGAAGCGTACATGGATCTGATAGCAGGAGAGAAGGTGCGTCCGGAAGAGATCGCGCTTCCGGCTTACGGGTTTTGCTATTTAAAGGCGCCGGTCAGTAAGAAATAAGAAGGGAGTGACGCTCCATAACTAGAAATTAGCTATTTTGCGACACTCCCTATCCGGCTAATGTTTCAGCAAATATCTGTTTTAATACATTGTAGGGGATCGTTTGCCCTATGTAGATTTGTAACATACCTTTAGGGGTGGTTTTGCAGCCATCTAATTTCTCCCTATATGAAGCGATCGCGGATGCTTCAATATTGATATGATCTTTAAACGGAATCAGTCTGACAAAAAAATCTCCAACGTAATAGCTCGGCAGTTTTGCCCATAATGTTTCTTCGATCTCCTGTGGGACGCTATCGTAAATGATATTTCTTAATTGGGTATAGAGCTCTCTGAGTTCAGCGGAATACTTATCCAGATATTCTTTTACATTTTTATTCATATGTTATTTTACCTGCTTCATTTTACATTATAATACAATATCAATATTGCCCAGGGTAAATCGCCTCTAGTAAAACTTGGAAAATGCATCGACCTTAGTCACTCCATCTACATGAATAAACACATCCATATAATCTATGCCATCCTTTGTATACTCATACTCAAAGCAGCTTATGATATTATCCTGCTGCTTCTCCTTGAAATGGTTTGCCTGCAAATGCTCCATGATCAATTTATAGGCATTTGGTATTCTCTCAAAAGGCTGCACGAATGGTTCTTTAATTGTTATGACTGCATAATCTGCTTCCATATTTTCCGAATACTGCACTCCGGGATAATCCGTTTCAAATCCTTCCGGAATGATGCACGCAGCGACATAACCATGCATTCCAAACCTGTTCTGCTGTTCCTGTGACACGAAAGGGAAATCCCATCCGATATATTTTACCTGTGGAACAGCCGATTTAAGACCACTGTTTGTGGCCCATCTTTCCATATAACCAATTGCATCTGACTCCGGATCCTGTGAAATGATCACATAGCTGGCCATCTTAAATGCGCTTATTCTCTTAATCTGAACGGAAGAATATATTTCCTTCTGGACCGACAATTCGTCCTTGATCAAAGCATCCAGTTTGCAGGCAAATAGTTCGCTCATACTGACCAGTTTTGACAGTTCCGGGGTTATTTCATCCGACTCCCATCTTGAAACGGTCTGCCTGGTAACATTCATTTTCTCGGCAAATTGTTCCTGGGTTATTTTTTTCTGCTTTCTCAAATAACTTATATTTGTACCTAAACTCATATGATTTCATCTCCGTTTTTATATTTATCTATCGGCCTTTAGATAAAATCTATTATGCAGTATAAAGCGAAATATGAAAACCAACCGTCACACACTCTTTTGCAAATATTGTTACGTGGCACGTTGCATCTCCCTTGTGTAAAACAAAAAATGCGATAAACACGGCTTTCCACCACATTTATCGCATCCACATTTAATGCGGAAGAT
>CAMWMO010000271.1 GCA_947175305.1 uncultured Lachnospiraceae bacterium | reverse complement strand
TGTACACGATCACAATGCGATCATCACCGATCTCCTGCATGTCCTTTTCCAGTTTTTGCAGAAAAATCTCGTAGGAATCCAGTCCTGTCAATGTGTCTTTCATATTCTTTTCACCCTACCATACATTATTTACCCACTAACCTAAATATACTCTACGCCCTTTATCCACCCTCTGTCAATAATTGACAAAAATTTAACTAGGGAATTGTTTCAAAACCGCAAGCAGATATTCCCAGACTCTCTTCACAGAAGCAATGCTCATACTCTCCTGCGCCGTATGCACATCAAAAAGATCAGGACCGATGGAAACACAGTCAAGTCCGGGGAGTTTTCCTGCCAGGATCCCGCATTCCAGTCCCGCGTGGATCGCCTGCAATACAGGGGGCTTTCCGTACATATCTTCATAAATCTGCACCATCTTTTCGCGAAGCGGCGAATCCTTCCGGTAAGCCCAGCCGGGATATGAATTCTTGACAGACACTGTCGCGCCCGACTTTCCGGCAATGTCGCTCATCTGCCTGCACAGGTTCTCTTTCTCCTGATCCACCGAGCTTCTGACCGCATACTGCAGATGCATTCCTTCTTCCTCCAAAACAAGGATTCCCAGATTCAGAGAGGTCTCTACCAGCCCCTCCACATCCTTACTCATAGCGATCACACCGTTGGGAAGCTCTAACAGACAGGCAAGCGCCTTTTTCGTGGACTCCTCTGTCATAACGGCATTGCTTTCTCCTTCTGCGATCCGGCGGCAGATGACCTGTACCTGTTTCTCCTCCGCCGTCATCTGCTCTCTGATCTTTTCTTCCTGTTCCTTTACCACAGTCTCTACCACAGACAGATCTGCCGTTTCCACTGCAAGCACAGCAGAAGCCTCCCGTGGAATCGCATTATCGGCCACACCGCCAGTCATACCGGCGAGACGGATCCGGCAATGCTCACCCACAGCCTGCAGGACCTGTCCCAGCAGGCAGTTTGCATTCCCGCGGCCCTTGTCGATCTCTATCCCGGAGTGACCACCCAAAAGTCCCGTAACCTTGATCTCCACAAGCTCGCCGCTGCTCTCCGCATCCGGCTCCATGGGAATGGTCACATCAACCCTGATGCCACCGGCGCAACTGGTGATAAAGATGCCCTCCTCCTCCTGATCCAGATTGATCATGCGTCTACCTTTCAGCATGGAAAGATCGATTCCGGTAGCGCCTTCCATACCGGTCTCCTCATCCACCGTCAGAATAACCTCCAGCCGGGGCAGTGACAGTTCCTTCGCATCCAACAGTGCCAGACAATAAGCCACTCCGATCCCGTCATCACCGCCCAGGCTGGTCTCCTCTGCATAGAGCTTATCGTCCTTCACCCGCAGTCTGAGAGGTTCCTTTTTCATATCGATCTGACTGCCCTGAGCCGTCACCGCCACCATATCCATATGTGCCTGCAGGATATAGGGTTCTTCCTGCTCGCGTTCCGGCGAAGCCTCTCTAATGATAACAACATTACCCAGAGCATCCTGCTCACAAAAAAGCGCCCTTTTCTCTGCAAAATTTTTCAAATGATCACTGATCTGTTTCACATTGCCGGAACCGTGCGGAATCTGGCATAGCTGCTCAAAATACTGAAATACGTTTTCAGGCTGTAAGCCATCTAATACTCCCATAAAGACCTCCAATATTTCAATTCTTCTATACGCACAAGGGACACGGTTACGCACCATGCCCCTTTATACTGTCATTATTTCAGGTTCTTCTTTGCAAGCTCTGCCAGTGTGGAAAAGCCTGCCGCATCATTGACTGCCATCTCTGCCAGCATCTTTCTGTTCATGTCAACACCCGCATTCTTTAAGCCGTACATGAATCTGCTGTAGGACAGGCCGTTCATTCTTGCAGCCGCATTGATACGAGCGATCCAGAGCTGTCTGAACTGACGCTTTCTCTCTTTTCTGCCGGCATAAGAAGATGCCAGCGCCCGCATTACGGACTGCTTTGCCACTCTATACTGCTTGGATCTCGCGCCTCTGTAGCCCTTCGCGAGCTTTAAAACTCTGTTATGCTTCTTTTTGGCGTTCATACCGCCCTTTATTCTTGCCATGTCTTTTTCCTCCTAAACTTTACAATCTCTTTGTCTGCGCCGCTCCTCTTACAGATAAGGTAAGATCTTCTTCATATTCTTAACGTTCGTAGCGTCTGTCATCGCAGCCTTTCTGAGATTTCTCTTATTCTTGGTTGTTTTCTTGGTTAAGATATGGCGCTTGTACGCTTTATTTCTCTTTAACTTACCCGTTCCAGTCACCTTGAAACGTTTTGCAGCAGCTCTGCTGGTTTTCATTTTCGGCATTTTACTATTCCTCCTGTATTTTTATTCCTGTAACGAGATACCTTATTTGGATATCATCTATATTTAACCGAGAAAATAACTTTTCTCTGAAGATAGCTCTTCTCTGAAGCTATCGCTTCTCGGCTAAAAACATAGTCATACTTCTGCCCTCTACCTTGGGCGCTTTATCCATCACCGCAATGTCGGAAAGCGCTTCGGCAAAATCATCTAAAATATGCTTGCTGGTGTTCATATGCGCCATCTCACGACCACGGAAACGAAGTGTTACCTTCACCCGGTCTCCCTTAGTGATGAACTTTCTGGCGGCATTCACCTTCGTATTCAAATCATTGGTGTCGATATTGGGAGAAAGACGAATCTCCTTGATCTCCACGATCTTCTGTTTCTTCTTGGCTTCCTTGTCTTTTCTGGCCTGTTCGTACTTGAATTTTCCGTAATCCACGATCTTACAGACCGGCGGCTTGGCTGTGGGCGCGATCTTCACAAGATCCACACCTGCCTCCTCCGCAAGCTTCAGGGCCTCCTTTGTCGGCATGACGCCGAGCTGTTCTCCATCCTCACCGATCACACGTACTTCTCTGTCTCTGATCTGCTCATTGATAAATAAATCGCTAATCTTTCTACCCTCCATAAAGAAAACAAATTAAAAAGCGGACAGCCCTGCTATCCACTCGATCATAAACGCCCACACACTACCCCTCGGCAGTGAAATAAGACTATGAACGCTTGCGAACCTAATCGTTGCAAGGTGAGAGCGGATACTCTGCTTGGTTGTCAGTGCTTTCACACAGATGATACTATATCACAGGATAAAAATGCTGTCAACAGCCCTGTTGAAAAATTTAGAAATTTAAAATCACGCTTTACTAGCAAAAAACGCATAGGCCGTTCCCGAAAGAACGGCCCATGTTTCCACACTTGTCATTAATAGTATCATTTTAAAGCCAAATCTGTTTTTGTTTAATTATTTAATGATTGTGTAGATACCCTGGAAATCAAAAGCAATCGTAACAGAACCGTCAGCTACTGCTGCAACGTCAACTGCTTCCCATTCACCCTTAACGCACTTGTAAGCGGAAACAGCATCGCCGGCTGCAACGCCCTCAACAGCGAGTGTAACCTGCGCGTCTATAAGATTCACGCCAGGGGCGGAAAGGTCTACTACTGTCAACATGCTGCCGCCTACCTGATCTGCCTTCTGCTGCGCATATCTGATTGCTGCCACATCTACCTTATCTACAACGCAGGTAGCGTTAGTCTCTGCGCCCTCAGTAACAAGATTGCTTGCGGAAGCAGCCACTGCAACCTTCTCCACGCCGTCCATCTTTGCTACTGCATTGGAAGTATACTCTGGAAG